>CAYZLC010000183.1:0-4007 GCA_964479365.1 uncultured Dehalococcoidia bacterium | reverse complement strand
CGCCGGTGAGGCGGAGATCGAGGCCGCTTACGGCCGTCTTTCGCGGTTGTACGACCCTGCCGTCAGCAAGAAACCGCGGGCTTCCGCGCGCTGGCCGGAGATAAGCGAGGCCTACGAGGTCCTGAGCAACAAGGAGCGGCGGGCGGAGTACGACCGCAAGCTGGCGCGCCAGCGCGGCACGACCCGAGGCCCCGGGATCCCGCTGCCGTCTTTCCTGTCGAGCCCCTATACGCTGACGGCCGCCGCGGTTGGCCTCGTCGTGATCGCGACCGGCGCGCTGGTCCTGGCGTCCGTGCTCGGCGGCGACGGTGGCGAGGAGGCGGTGAGCCAACCGTCGGCCTCGGTCGCGGCATCCGCCGGCCCGACGCCGCCCGCGAGCCCGCCGGAGGTCAGCGGCGAAACGGTCACCACCCCGAGCGGGCTTCAGTACATCGATCTCCAGGCCGGAACGGGCGGCACTCCGCAGCCGAACCAGACGGTAATGGCGAACTATTCTGGATGGTTGCAGTCAGACGGCACTCTCTTCGACAGCTCTCTCAACCCGGGCCGGACGCCCTTTCAGTTCGCGCTCGGTGCCGGGCGCGTGATCCAGGGCTGGGACGAAGGGTTCTCATCGATGCAGATTGGCGGGAAGCGGCGGCTGATCATCCCACCGGCCCTCGCCTACGGTGAGACAGGCCAGGGCAATATCCCTCCTGGCGCCACGCTCATCTTTGACGTCGAGCTGCTGGGGGTGGTGGGAGAACCCACGCCCGCTGCCCAGGCGCCGCCGGCGAGTCCGCCGGTCGTGAGCGGCGAGACTGTGACCACCCCGAGCGGACTCCAGTACATCGATCTCCAGATGGGGACGGGCGCGACTCCGCAGAAGAACCAAACGGTCGTTGCGAACTACTCAGGCTGGTTGCAGTCTGACGGCACACTTTTCGACAGCTCGCTCAACCCGGGCCGGACGCCGTTTCAGTTCCAGCTCGGTCAGGGGCGCGTCATCCAGGGCTGGGACGAGGGCTTCGCGACTATGCAGGTGGGCGGAAAGCGGCGGCTGATTGTTCCTCCTCCCCTCGCGTACGGTGAGGCCGGTCAGGGTGCAATACCCCCAAACGCCACGCTCATCTTTGACGTCGACCTGCTAGAGGTGCAGTGAACCGGTGACGGTAGATAGGGACTACTACGAGGTCCTGGATGTCAACCCGGCCGCAGACCAAAGGGCCATCGCTGAGGCCTACGACAGGCTCGCCCGCCGTTATCAGCCCGACGAAGATTTGCCTCCGTCCGACCCCGAGGGCATGCGCGAGCTTGATGAGGCGTTCGACACGCTCGACGACCCTGAGCGGCGGGCCGAGTACGACCGGCGGGGCGGCAAACCTGCCGCCGCGGTCGAGGCCGCGCCGGAGGAGGAAACCGAGGCCGGCGCCCTGCCTGCCGTGGCGCATCCGCGGCGGCGCCGCAATTGGCTCGCCCTGGGCCTCCTCGCCGCCGGCGTCGCCGCCTTCTCTGCTGGGCTCGCGGTCCTCGCCCTCGTCTTCTTTGCGGGTGACGGCCAGCGGACCGTGACCCTCGCGAGCGGGCTCATCTATACGGAGGTTGAGGAGGGATCGGGCGATCCAGCGCGTCCGGGAGATGCTCTGACGGTCCACTACACGGGGACTCTCCAGGACGGGACGGAGTTCGACTCGTCGCGAGACAAGAATCCGTTCGTGTTCTTCCTCGGAGTAGAAGATGTGATTCAAGGCTGGGACGAAGGCCTGGCGTCCATCAAGGAAGGCGGCAGGCGGACGTTGATCATACCGCCCGCTCTCGCGTACGGCGATCAAGGTGCGGGGGGCGTGATTCCGCCCGGCGCGACGCTGTTATTCGATGTCGAGGCCCTCAAGATCGAGACCACCGGCCAGGAGATAACGACGGCCAGCGGCCTGAAGTACGTCGATATGGAGATCGGCCGCGACCCCCAGAACTTCCAGGCGATAACGCCGGCGACGGGCGACGAGGTCGTCGTTCACTTCGTGGGCGAAACGGCTGCGGGCACAAGGTTCATCGACACGCGAGACGATGAACAGCCTTACGCGTTCATCATGGGAAGCGGGAGCGAGACCGCCGGGTTCGATGAAGGCATCTCGACCATGAAGGTAGGCGGTTCACGACGTCTCATCGTGCCTCCGGAACTCGCTTACGGTGGCCAGGACCAAGGTGTGACTCCCGAGGGCGTTCCGTCCGGCGCCACGCTCATCTTCGATGTTCAGCTCCTCGCCATACGCTGAGACGAGACTACTCGGCGAGACCGATTACCCGAATTTTTCACCGACACGGTCCGCTGGCGACGGCGCGTGAGTAGTACCATCGAGTCAGTTGGGACGGGGAATAAACCTTCAGCGAGGACTCCGATGGCAAGGGCACGAGTGAACGGGATCGAAATCTATTACGAGGTGCACGGCAGGGGTGAGCCGTTGCTGCTGATCATGGGCCTGGGCGCGAACGCGACGGGCTGGTCCAGCCAGACCACCGAGTTCAGCCGTGAGTACCAGGTAATCGCCTTCGACAACCGCGGCGCCGGACGGAGCGACAAGCCGAACGAGCCCTATTCGATGGGCCAGATGGCGGACGACGCGCAGGGGCTCATGACCGCACTCGGAATAGAGTCCGCGCACGTCTTCGGCATGTCGCTGGGCGGCATGATCGCGCAGGAGTTCGTGCTGCGGTACCCGGAGCAGGTGCGCACGCTGATTCTCGGCGGCACGACGGCCGGTGGCCCGAGCGCGATCTTCGCCGGGCCGGAAGTCGTGCAGCAGTTCATATCGCTCGGCGGACTGCCGATTGTGCAGGCGATCGAGGCCGGGCTGGCGCTGCTGTACAGCGAGGAATACATCAAAACGCACAAAGGGGAGCTCATGAGACGGGCGCTGCTGAACGCGCACCTGATGGCGCCGATGTATGCCATACAGCGGCAGTTCATGGCGATCGTGGGGTTCAACACTATCGCGCGGCTCGGACAGATCGAGGCGCCCACGCTCGTGCTATCTGGCACGGCGGACAGAGTCATGCCATCGGAAAACGCGCGCGTGCTGGTGGACGGCATCGCAGGCGCGCGTCTGGTGGAGCTGGAGGGCGCGGGCCACGGGTTCCTGGTGGAGAAGGCCGGCGAGGCGAACGCGGCGGTCCTGGGCTTCCTGCAGGAGCAGCGGGCGAGCGCAGCGGCCTAGCAGACAACGCGCGCCAAACTTGGCCCCGGTGTCTGGAAGTACCGGCGGCTCCGTTCCAAAATGAAGGGCTGACACCTGAGCGCGCTCTGCGCTGCCAAGGCGAATCTGGCCCGCCGTTACGCCGAACGTCTACAATGGCTATGCATGGCGCCCAGGCGATTCACCCTGCAGGAGGCGGAGAGCCTGCTGCCGCGCCTGGCGGAGTTGCTAGCCGAGATGCGGGGCCTTAAGGAAGAATACGACCGCTTCAGAAGCCGGGTAGGAGAACTGGACCAGAAGATGAGAGGAAACGGACACATGGTTGAGGGTGAGCTGAAGGAGGCGCAGGCGGGGCTCGAGCGGACGGCTGGTGACCTGAACAGCCTCGCCGAGCAGGTTAACGAGATGGGGTGCGAGCTGAAAGACATAGATCAGGGGCTGGTCGATTTCCGGGCCGAGATGGGCGGCCGCGAGGTTTACCTTTGCTGGAAGTTGCCCGAACAACGCATCGACTGGTGGCACGAGCTGGACACAGGCTTCGCCGGCCGTCAGCCTCTGTCACGCGGGGAAGCGGGATGATGGCTGAAGGCAGTTCGGCGCCGGCCGTCGAGATCGACGGGCTGCTGCGCCGGCTGGACGAGGCGCGTGCGGCTCTGATGCAGGCCCTGACGGGATGCGATCCGGCGCGCTTTGCGGCAGAGGCGAATGAGGGCGAGTCGATCAAGCGCACGCTGGAACGGACCGCGGACGACGTGAACTTCTACTACGGACGGCTGGTGGCGCGCGCCATGAAGCTGCCGCAACCCCCGTGCCTTTCGCGGGCGGAGTTCTCCT
>CAYZLC010000182.1:275-4024 GCA_964479365.1 uncultured Dehalococcoidia bacterium | reverse complement strand
CGGCCGCCCCGATCCGCGCCCGTAGCTCAGTTGGATAGAGCATCAGCCTTCTAAGACACCAGAGCCGCCCGCCGCTGACGCACACCAGCGCGGGCGGTTCGGCGTTTCAACGACTTACGGGATTCACTGTCAGGTAGCACGCGGCAGCGTCGGAGGGCGTTGGCACTATCGCCGACACTACCCGCCCCCGGTAGGGGAAAGCCGGGCGTCAGGGAGTGGTGTTCTCCGCCCGACGCTTCTTCCATCGCCCCCACTGATTGAGCCCCCCTGCCGTTGCCGGAGGCGTTTAGATTTCGGAGGCGAGGAGAGCGTTATGGGCAACAGAGTTTCGTGGGTTCGGGCGCTTCCGACAGGGCTGGCGATGGCGGGGCAAATTCTTCTACCCCTCGCGCAGCGTGTCAACTCCGCCGACGGGTCGGTAATGCAGCCAACCGTCCAGTCAATGCCGGAGCCGGAAGGCTGGTCCGAAATCTCCTTCCCAGCCGAGCGCACAGAGGTCGCATATTCGAGCTCGACATCAAAGGTTCAGCTGTCCGGCGTGTCTCGAGCGACTCCAGCCCGTCTCTTCGGCCAGCTGTCGCTAAGGTGATCCGGCTCTAGACGGGTTTGCGCGACGCGCTATTCCCTCCCTGCAATGCACGTCTACACCTTCACGGTTCCCGTCTGCCGAGGGTCGTTCACGCTCGAGGGCCTCCGTCACGCGGGATGGCTTGAGCGGCCGAGCTGCTCCGCTGGGTGCCAGGCGAGGGGGAGCCGGCCGGCGGAGTTCATTGTGGTTCGTTCAGAGCCCTCAGGGGAGATCCCGATAGGGGATTCTTGAGATCTCGACCTTCCACTGAAGCCCCTTGGCTCTTTGATAAAACCAAAGGCCCTCTCTTGCAGTCTCCGGGTGCGGGTGCGGACCAATCCAAATGCCCTTCAAAACTCCATTTTCCGGAGTGATTGGGATTTGTAATGCCTCGTGGGTGATTGGAACTTCCAGGTAAGGAACGAGCACGCTCTTTTTCGCGTAGAATCCCACGTCCTTGCTCGCTTCCAGACCGCTGCTAAAGTCTCGCGGGGGATGTGACACAAGGCGCCACTCGTGCTCATCTTTGAACCCTCGATGTTTGATCCATGGAGCGAATTGCCGGAAGTGGACCCATGTTATGTCCGAAAGGCTAGGTCCCGCCGGCGCCACGATTCGGCCCGCGATTTCGTCAATAGCTGAAGCAAATAGCTTGTCACCCCTCTCTTCTTCATCATCAGAATCTGGGTCCACATACTTGCACTTCATCCATTGCATCTTCCGTTTCAAGCGTTCAGCCTCGAGAGCGCGCGGGTCTATCTCAAGGGCGTAGCCAAATCCTCTACCATAGCGGCCCCACTGACTCAATTGATCCGGTTGAGTGGAGAAGCTTGCGGCGAACGTGGTTTGCCTCACCCCCGCGAGTCGGTCCGGCTCGTTGACGAGCGATGGCTGAAACCAGTTCAAGAGCCCTCGGAGACCCGCCGCTGCCGGTTCATCCTTCGCTGCGCGTAACTCGAATTGTTTGCGCATGGCGTTGATGGTGACAACGCGCTCAGCGTTGTCATTCATGAACTCGATGGATGTGGCCCGCAGGTATCCACATTTGAGGATGGCCCAGAGCCCAGCCAAATCCGTGTAGTGGTAGAGGGCCCCTGGGGGGGCGCTAGGATCACCTGGGTTACCAGACTCGGGCTCTATCAAACCCCCTCCGTTATCCTGGCGTCCTGCTCCAGGCGCTCGAAGTTCTTCACCGGGATCCCCTGGCAGCGGCCATCATTGTCGATGAAGGCATAGCTCGCCATCGTAGGGCGCGTAGTGCTCCTGAGTTCAGGTGCGCGTTACGATTGGGAGAGATCCACTTTCACGCGGTTGCCGTTCACGATGACGATGCATCCGTCGACAAGCTCTTGGCTCGTGATGTCCTGCGCGGCGAACTTGCGAATCAAGTCCGCTGGCGCGTACAACTCCAGCCGGTCCTCCTCGGTGGGCCCTGGGGTGCGCACGTCCGTGACGAAATTCCGATGATAGATTGTCAGCTCGAGCTTCAAGCCCTCCACCTCTGGGACTCTCTCGACGTGCCTCGCAAACGATTTGAGCAGCGTTAGGAGTCGATCATTAAGGGCCGTTGCCAGGCGTTGCCCTGCGGAGAGCTTGGCGTCGTTGTAGACGACCTCATCCCGTGCCAGGTCGACGACGAGGTACACCTTCTCCTTAAAAGTCCCACTGCGGAATCCCACGCCACGCGCGGTGACTTCGGCGAACTCGACGAATACGTTCTTAGTCGAGTCGCTGAGGGCAGCCAGTTTACCCGTGAAAAACTTCTGACGGTAGAGGTCGCGTACCTCGCGTTGCGCGGCCTGTAGGCGGGAAACCGGAATCAGGATTGGCTCCAGTAACTGCGGTTTCCAGTGGGCAAAGCGAACTGTGGCAGATTCGCCCTCCTTCCCCTTCTCCTGCCACCAGAGCTGGAACTCCGCAGTGCCTTTCTTGTCGTCGACTTTCGCTTTCGTGATCGACTAGACCCGCCATAAGGGAAAGCCTCGGAGCTTCCAATCCTCGAAGCCGGAGACGCTGCCATTGGCGCTGACCTCAGTACTCCAACGTCCGACGTTGAACGCATTCGAGGGTTTGTATTCCATGATCGTGAGCGGGATCAATAGGTAGACCTTGTCCCCATTCCTCAGCCCCTGCCCCATCAGGGGAGGGAGTGAGACAGCCGCTAGTGCGAGAATCCCGGCGTAACGAATGACGCTGGTGCTCATGGGGGCCGGGCCACGCAAATGGGGGAGTCCGACGATACCGCTCGCGGACCGACTCGGTAAGGGCTTCGGCCCCGCGGCTGCGGACTAGATGTAACTCCAGGTGGGGGACTGGAGGTAACCCTAGTCGGGGCCCGCTACATCCTCGTCAATTCTCCGCTCTTCCTTGGGCCAAGCCTCTTCCGATCGCATCCTTCACGGCCTGGAACGCGTTCTTCTGAGACGGCTCCGTCCTGTTGGGGTCGATTGACAAGTGGATCAGGGTCACCGGCATCCCAGCGTCCGCCTCGAATGCCGGTGCCGCAGCGGTGAAGAGAACGCCACGCACCCCACGAGAACTTGCTTTCATGCAGACACCCCGGGAATGAGCTGCGCCCCAGTGCTGGAAGTCCCTCATGATCCGTTCTACGACTTCCGCCTCCGACGCTCCGACCACCATGGTTGGATAGGGCCAGATGACCAAGTCTAAAGAGAGAGCGATCAGCCCTGCGGGCTCATCACGGAGCACCTCCCCCGCCTCCCGTACCCGCTCTTCAACCCGTGCTTGCCTCTTCGGACGTTTGGCCTCAATCGTTACCGTTCCCTCGGCCGTTAAAACGGTAATGTCAGGCGTACCAAGGGTCGGCTGGAGACCGCCTTTCTGGAGAATGGAGTACAGCAACAGCTCGTACTGGGCGTCGCGCGCTGGGCTTTCTCCAGGCTCGATCGGGAGGACCTCATCCTTGCGTAGGCGTTCGAGTCGTTGCATGGCCTCAGGTGAAGGTGTGTCCCCAAGACTCTCTACTATGCTGGTTACTTCCTCGATTTCACGAATGAACCAGGTGAAATCGTTATCGCCTAGAAACTTGACCCCAGGCGCCTGCGCGACAGCTGACTCAAACAGCCTAGAGTACCGACCCAAGCGAGACAGGGTTAGATCCCGCTTCAGCCATTCCTCGAGGCGCTTGAGAGACGCTCCATATCGTGCGAGAAGTGCCTTG
>CAYZLC010000182.1:0-265 GCA_964479365.1 uncultured Dehalococcoidia bacterium | reverse complement strand
TTGCAGCTGCCGGGGTCCTCAGCGCTTCGGCCGCCGCCGGATATCTTTGGCTGAGTTGGGCGGCGGCGGCCTCCGCAGGCCCCCGCAGCTGAAGCGCAGGGCGTTAGGCGGCACTGCTCTGACTCATCCACAACGTGCTCGGAGTCCAGATGGACGCCACCGCGACATGGCTCTACCGTCTCCTAAGCGCAGATGCGGCCACGCTGATCGCTGTCATCACCGGTTTGAGATTGCACAGCATCGCCGGTTGACCTTGCACACTCGG
>CAYZLC010000181.1:0-4030 GCA_964479365.1 uncultured Dehalococcoidia bacterium | reverse complement strand
GCGCCCGGAGCGATTGTGGCTGCGACGCACGCGCTGCTCGTCGGCCCTGCGGTCGGGCGATTGAAACCGCTCGGCATCGTTCGGCTCGTGGTGACCGACAGCGTCGCGCGTCCAGAAGCCACGCATGAGTTGCCGCTCGAGATCGTGAGCATCGCACCGGTGCTCGCCGAAGCGATCGCACGGCTCCATCAGGGCAAGTCGCTCGGTGATCTTCTGGTCCGCGCCTAGTGCCGTTCCAACTTGTGGGCGCTAACCCCGTACCGTCGACGGTACGGGGCTAACTGACGTGGGAAAGTTTGCCAACCTGCCTCGGGGCAGCGTTCTATCGTCTTCGGTAAAAATAGTTGGAACGGCACTAGCACCTTGTTGCGAAATTCCTTGAGTTCCCCAATGCCATCTGGTTCCCCTTCCCTTTAGGCCTGCCCTGAGCGAAGTCGAACGGGGAAGGGGTCAGGACTTAGGTCACGCGTCGTGAGCTCCAACATCCCTCATAGATCTTCGAACAGGTCTCCGGACGGCGCTCGCGCCTGCGGGGGCTTGCGCGCCCCGGCAGGGACTTCGGGAAGTTCATCGGATTGGAAGCAGGGGCCACCGGCGGCGGCCTCTAGCAGCTGCGCCTGTTCGGGGTAGCCAGCGATGGTGACCTCGAGCACCCAGATTAGTTCGAGCAATTCCGTCGTGAACTGGCTGGTCCACCGTTCGGGGCGGATGTCGTCGAGCGGCGAGGATTTCTTACCGGCACCCTTCTTCATGCGGTACTTGAGCCAAGACTGCACGACCTTGAGGCCCGAAACCTCGAACTCGAAAACCTCGCGCGCGACAGGTGCAAACTCGCCGTCGCCGACGTGGAGTGTCTGCGTCGCGTCGTTGTAGTGGAATGACTCGGGATAACCGGCCGCGTGGCCGGGGACGGACTTCACACACTTCGCCGCGCCGCGCAGGACGTGGCCCCGCCGCTGACCCTTGGGGACGAAGCGCTCGCCGTAGGTGTGGAGCCACAGCAGTCGCGCGCCCGCGTCGCGTACCTTGGCGAACAGGGCGGCGTCCTTGGTGAGCGGCACGCGCAACTCGCGCGTCTCCAGTTCCTTGGCATAGCGCGCAGTAAAGGCCGGTTGTGCCAGGGCACCGTAACAGTAGGCCAAAAAATCATCGGGCGTTACTTTGCGCTTGTAGGCCGTGCCGAGCTGGTTAAGCAGGCCGGGGAGGATATTGGCCTCCGTCGCATCGGCATCGCGGTAGAGGGGCACAACATCCTTGCCACCGTATGATCCCTTGAAGAAATGAAAATCTGGGACGTAGCAGGACGCCGTTAGAGCGGGACCGCGGCCCAATACCTGCCAGAGTTGGCTAACAACAAATACTTGCTTAGAGATTCTCGGATCACCTGCGACGTGCCACAGCACCGGTTTCATAACGTCGCCGAGGCGACTGTCGGCAAACGTGTATTGACGGTCAAATGAACGGTATCCATATCTTGTACTCTGCGGGGCCGGGCATGAAGGACTCAAGTCGCCTATGGCCTTACCTCTTTCTTGACCAGTGATGAGAGGCTGATACGTGCGGATGATTTTTCTGTCACGACTTTCCTTGAAAGCTTCAGCTCGATCATTGGCAGTCAAGAGGGAACTCCATCGTCTCGCCAAGGTGTTAGGGTCTGGAGCAATAGGCCACGTGCGAAACAGCTGCGAGCCA
Source organism: uncultured Dehalococcoidia bacterium (assembly GCA_964479365.1). Lineage (GTDB taxonomy): Bacteria > Chloroflexota > Dehalococcoidia > SM23-28-2 > RBG-16-64-32 > CF-163. Next base: position 2,338 of record CAYZLC010000181.1, on the reverse strand, counting down.
GAATGTTGCCACGGAAAAAGGTCCCGGATGATCGGCCAGTTGAAGTATCCACCCTGCCCAGTCGGCAGGAAGGATGCGTGCCAGTCGTCGGGGCAGTCCTCCCAGTTGAATGAGGCAAAGCCAGCCACGGCGCCCAGCGCCGCGAGCTTATGGTCGCGCGCGCCTTCGATGCGTGCGTAATGGACGGCGGCAGGTTTGTCCTTCTTCGCCTTTCCATATCGCACCGCGACGGCAACGGCCACAGGCGTTTGAATGGCGAAGACATTGTCATCCTTGCGAGCTCCGCGCCCCTCACCCCCCAAGTCAAGGATCCATATTTCATCGCAAATCTGCCGCATGTGTTCTCTCATACCTACAAATGCATCGCTGAATAGATACGAAGATGCGGTGATGAAGGACACCACGCCTGGACCAGCGGATGTTTCGTGCTCGAAGACTTTCCACAGTGCCCAGCGCCAGAAGTAGACGTACAGATTGTATAGCCATTTGACGTGCACGCCGTGACCAGCGGCGACGGCGGGGTCTAGGAAGTTGCGAAAGATCGCGCCCGCGCCTTTGCCATCGTCACCCCAGCGAACCCAGCCGCCGGTGCGGGCCTGGTTCCCCTCGCTGGCGGCCTCGTGGCGGTCGTAGGGCGGGTTGCCCAGGCAGACGATGACGGGGATTTTGCTCTTGACCTTGAGCGCCTTGACACGCTGCTCCGCGATGGGCCGGAGGTAGAGAGGGAGTTGTGGCGGTTTGGAGTGGGGACTTTCCAGCGTATCGGTCAGGTAAACGTGCGTGCCGTCTTTGGGCAGCGCCGCGCCGCGGTCGCGCAGAGCGCGGCTCGTGCGCAGTTCCGTTACGGCGTAGGGGCCGACCATGAGTTCGAAGCCGTAGAGGTTGGCGGCTAGGGCGGTGGCTTGCCCTGCCACTGCGCCCGGACCCTGCTCCTCTTTGATTCGGCTCAGAGCGTGATCGATGACGCCGAGTAAATAGGTGCCAGTGCCTGCGGCGGGATCGAGTGTCACGACGCCTGGATCGGCAAAACCGAGCGGCTTGCCAAGGCGGTTCACCAGAAGGTCGTCTATCAGGCGGACTTGGGCGCGAACGACTTCCAGCGGGGTGTAGTAGGCCCCGGCGTCCTTACGCAGTTTGGGATCGTAGGCAGCGAGGAAGTCTTCGTAGAAATAAAGCCAGGGGTCTTCGGGGCCGGCTAGCGTCGCGGGAGGCACCACAGCGATGACGCGCAGGAGTAGGTCGAGCGAGGCGGCCATTTCGGTACGCGCGCCGGGATCGGTGAGTACCTGGAGCGCACGTGACAGGAGATTGTGCTGCGCGGCGAGGGCTTTCTCGGCGCTATCGAGCGTGAGCGGGGCGGCCCCTTCGGCACGGCCCAGCAGTAGGGCGAAGGTGACGGTCTGGGCGTAGGCGTCGGCGAACTGCTCGTCGGCGGCGTCTGGAAAGAGCAGTTGCCGCCAGTCCTTCGCGAGTTGGACTAGGGGCGAGGCCGGGTCCCGCAGGGCGTCGCTTACGTCGTCGCGCAACATCCGACAGAGCGGGGCCAATAGGGCGGCGAAGCCCTTGAGGTCGATCTTGCCCTTGCGGTCGGTGGGGATGATGGGCTGCCAGGAGAGAAAATCGCGCAACAGGCGCTCAACGGTGTGGGCGTCGGCGGGCTTGGCGGCCTTCTTGCCCTCCATGGCGACGTTGCCGGAGAGGCGGACGATCTTGTCCCCCACGAGTACGCCGCCGCGATAGAGCGCCCACTCGTTGCCGTCGCTGTAAAGGATATTGGGGATGGCCCCAAAGCGCTTCCACTGGTCGCGGTTGTGGCCGGAAAAGCGATTGGCGTTCGCGCCAACGCCGGGCGCTTTTAGTTCGACGTAACCGGCGAGCAGTTTGTTGCAATGGACGGCGTAATCGGGGCGGCCGATGCGGCCGGCCAAGGGCGTTTCGCCGGTGCAGACGACGTTCCAGCCGAGGGCGCGGGCGGCGTCTGCCATGAAGTTTTCGAAAGGGCCGCGCAGTTGGTCTTCCGGCTCGCCGGCGGTCAATTGCGTCATCTTGGCCGTGACGGCTTCGCCGAAATCTCCCAAAGCTTCGTGGATAGTGATGGTGGCACTCATTCGACCGACCAACATGATCTTGGAATCTTCGAATTCACGCAAGGAAACTACTCGGCCCGCAGCATCCCGATTCGTCCGAATGCGCTCCGGCTGTCAGCGCGCGGCGGGGAGCGCGCGCTGAACAAGGACCCTCACCTTGCACCTCTCCCTAATCGGGACAGGAAAGAGACGACCCTCGCGAGCGTCGCAAATCGGGACGCCACCGCCCACCCGCGAATGTCAAATTGCGA
>CAYZLC010000180.1:0-4050 GCA_964479365.1 uncultured Dehalococcoidia bacterium | reverse complement strand
ACCCGGCGTGACGGAGGATGTCGAACGCATCCTGCGGGCGGCCGCGAAGGCTCACCGCGCGACCGGCGTCCCCATATCGACGCACACGCACCCCGCGAGCGAGGTTGGCCTGGCGCAGCAGGATGTCTTCGAGAGTGAAGGTGTGGACCTATCGCGCGTCGTGATTGGTCACAGCGGTGATACCGAGGACACTGGCTACCTGCGCAAACTGTGCGACCGCGGCAGCTACATCGGCATGGACCGGTTCGGCATTGACGTCTACCTGCCCGGCGAGAAGCGCGTCAGCACTATCGCGAAGATGTGCGAGCTGGGATGCGCCGAGAAGATGGTGCTGTCCCACGACGCGTCGTGCTACTTCGGCTGGGTCGATCCGCCGCTCAGAGAGAAGCTCGTCCCGAATTGGCACTTCAACCACATCCCTGACGACGTCATTCCGGCCCTTTTGAAGGCGGGGGTGACGGAGGACCAGGTCACGACGATGACTGTGGACAACCCGCGCCGAATCTTTGAACGCCAGGGCGCTTATTAGTTGAGGGTTGAGAGGGTAGACCAGCGAAGGGCGCTCGGCGATCTGGGCGAGCGGTTGGCGGTCCAGCACCTGCTAGCGAAGGGCTATCGCATCCGGGAACGCAACTTCCGCGTCCGAGAGGGCGAAGTCGACATCGTGGCGGAGCGCGGCAACCTGCTCGCTTTCGTCGAGGTACGCTGCCGGCAGGGCGATGCGATGGGAACGGCGGGGGAATCGCTGACGGTGGCCAAACGGCGCCGCCTCGTCGGGCTCGCAGAAGCCTACGGGCAGGCGCGAGAAGGGTTGCCCGCCGAGCGTCGCATCGACGTCATCGCCCTCGACTTCGGACCGGGCGGCAGGCTGCTATCGCTTGAGCACATCGAAGGCGCGGTCTGGGCTGAGTGAACTAGTCGTCGCTGAGGGCTGGTTCGGGCCGAACGCCTGTGGCGGGCTGGCGCTTGCGACTGTTGTCCCGTAGCGTTCCTTTCACGAAGCCCTTGAGAACTGACCTGACGAACTGAGGCTTGTCGTTGTCAACGAGCGAGCAGCGGTAGGCGCAGCCGACAGAGCAGCCCTCTTCGCAGCCCTTGGACGTCTTCGAATGCTCCTGTAGGTCGGCTGCGGTGTATTCCTCGATCGGAGTTCCCAGTCTGCCTAACTGCGAAGCGCAGAGCTGCACCTTACCGAATTCGTCCACGTACAGGTAACGCGCTCCCGCCCGGCACTTCCAGTCCGGACGGTCGCCCTGGAGAAGCCTCTTGCCGTATTCGTAGTCCAAGTATGTGAAGGGCTTGCCGTCGCGGTAGAAGTGTTCGTAGAGGTCGAGGTAGGGCTGGCCCTCGATGGTGACGTATCCCTTCGCGTTGTGGATCAGGTTCACAGACATGCGGAAGCCAAACGGCTCGATCTCTCGCATCAACTGGGTGAAGTCGTCCCTGGATGATTCGCAGAGAACAGCGGTTACGTGCACATCGAATCGCGCCAACTTCTGCAGTCGCTCGAGCCGCGTGCGCAGGGAGCGCAAGGACTTCTGGATGTAACGAGTGGGATCTGCGTGCAGCGTGTCGATGCTGACCGTCAGGTTGTTCAGCCCAGCCTGGTTTAACGCCTGGATGACGTTGTTCCGCAAGAGGAAGCCATTCGTTACGACGCTCGTGTTTGACTTGCGTCCGGCGTAGGCGACCAGCTCGGCGATGTCCGGGTGCATAAGGGGCTCGCCCCCTAGCATCGTGATATTCGCTGAGCCCAGCCGGTGCAAGGCGTCGATGCGCCGCTCCAGTTCGTCTGTCGGGACCGGCTCGGAGAAGTTGTCGTACTCGGAGCAGTAGCCGCAACTGAGGTTGCAACGTCGCGTGACGATAAGCTGGGCGTCGAGCGGGGCGTTGGTGAAGAGGATGCGAGGGACCGACTTGAGGAGGTTCTTAACCTGCACTAGCGTCGCTTTCTGCGATCGCCGTCATATAGGGTCTAGCCTGCCTGCGGCACCCGCTGCGAACGATTCTCTCCACCTTCGTCGATGCCGACCAGCCAGTAGACCCATGTCGCCCAACCATTTTCCTTCGCGGCCTTGCTCTCCGGGGAGAGTACCCGCAGGACCAGCCAGCGGCCGCCAAGCGTGATGGCAAGGGCCAAGGCGACGACTGGGATCGCCAGTATTGGGTCGAGCAGGTAGTGGTTGGCGGTCAGGATGATGTCCGTGAACATACCAAGTGGCATCAGGACGGCAAGCGCCCGGACGAAGATGTTCCTGGTAGACAGCCATAGGGCCAGACCAACGAGCATGTTCCAACCGAAGTGCATGCTGGGCATGGCCGCGTACTGGTTTATAAAGAACGTGGGGGTGAGCGGGCGCTCTTCGCCGTACTGTTCGAACACCGTATCGGCGAAGCCGAAGCCAAGATGGTCAGGCAGCAGGCGCGGCGGCGCGGTAGGGAAGTTTAGATATATGACTAGTGCTATCGCGCCCGAGATCAAAAAGGCGTTGCGCATTAGCAGATACTGGGGACGGTGCCAGAAGTACAGCCAGACTGCGAGCGCGCCGATGAGAGGTAAGTGTCCGTACAGATAGAAGGCGTTCAGAGAGTCGACGAACCAGCCGTAATCAAGGACGGCCTTCTGAAGCTCGACCTCCCAGAAGATGCCCAAATTTCTTTCCAGGGTCACGACGTCGGCACCTCGCTGAACCGCCTCACCGACGCGCTCCTCTACCTGGCCTCGCACGAGGTAGTAGATCGGGAGCGCCAAGGCAATCAGAAGCACTTCGGCGCCGTCCTTCAGGCCGGGCCGCCATCTCAGGAGCGGGTTCATGGCGCGTGTGATTTCGGTCATAGCTGATTGGAAGACGTTGCGGAGATGCCCTCTATTCGCAGCAGCGGTGGCTGCAGTCTTACCGATGCCCTTCGGCAAGGTCCCTCACCCCTACTCTTAATAGATTTGCAGAAAGATTACCACAGCGGCGGCGATTCGCCAATGTCTTTCCCTGTGACTTGCGTCACAAATGCTAAAATTAATGAGCGATATGGCCCGCTTCTCGCCCCTGCGCTTCCGTGTGTTCGACGCCTGCCGCCTCCGCTACCGGTACCAATACGTTGACCACATTCCCGCTCGCCTGAGGTCGCAAGACACGGCCGGGTCGCTCGTACATCGCGTCCTCCGTGATTTCTTCTCGAAGGTGCCACGGGAGGAGCGGACCGGCGAGCGGCTCGTCCGGATGTTCGAAGTGGGCTGGGAAGCGCTTTCTCCGCGATACCGGCGTATGCAGGGGGTTGAGAAGCTGCGCGCCGCCTCGATCGAGCAGCTCCGGTCGTTTGCGAGACAGCACGACCTTTCGGCGAGCCCGCTGATGATGGAACCGTACTTCCAGGTGGAGGTCGCAATGGGCGTCACGCTGTTCGGACGGGTGGACCGCATCGATGAAGAGCCGGGCGGGTCGCTCCACGTAATCGACTACAAGACCGGGTCCGAGGCCGACGAGGTCGATGCGGGCCAGTTGTGGCTGTACGCTATAATGGCCGAGGAATCGCTACGAAGGCCGGTGTCGCGCATCTCCTTCTGGTATCTGGACGACGGCCGAACCTGGACAACCGATCTCAGTGATGAAGACAAGCGCCTTACGCGCTCCGACCTCCTCGTCGCGGTTGAGCGCATGAACACGGTGAGCGAGTTCCCGGCGAACGTCGGGCCGCACTGCGGCCACTGCCCTTACCTGTACGCCTGCGCCGAACGCGACGAGATTCAGCGCAGGCGCGAGGCGGAACGCTGGTAGGCGATGCCGATCTACGAGTTCCGCTGCAACGCCTGCCGCCGGCGCACCTCCGTTTTCACGCGGAGCATCGGCGCCCCGGATCGCGCGACGTGCGAGCACTGTGGGTCGATGGAGACGTCGCGGCTGATATCCCGCGTCGCTGTCCTGCGCTCCGGCGATGGCGATGGCGGTGACTTCGATGAGTCCAGCCTCGCGGACGTGGACGAGAACGACCCGCGTTCGATGGCGCGCTGGGTACGCAAGATGAGCCGCCAGATGGGCGAGCCGCTGGACGCCG
>CAYZLC010000179.1:0-4074 GCA_964479365.1 uncultured Dehalococcoidia bacterium | reverse complement strand
AGTCTTGAGAGATGAATCGTCCGACTTCGGGGTCGAGGTAGCGGGCTTTTGCGAACTTGCTCGGCCCTACGGGGCTCCCGCCCTCACCGAAGGCTCGGCGGGCAAGGGAGGCTGGGCGGCCAGGCCCAGCTCCTATCGTGTTCTCAAGGAGCCCCTGCCCAAGGCAGGTTGAGGGGATTCTAACGCAAGCAGAGGCTCAGCGAGGTCCTCTCCGGGCGCGATTCTTCCACAGCTTCTCGCGGGGATGGGCTCTTTCCACGACGCGTGCGAGCTCGCCGGGAACGACGTGGGTGTAGACGGCGGTCGTCTGGACGCTCGCGTGTCCGAGGAGCTTCTGCACGTGGCGCACGTCGGCCCCGCCCTGGAGGAGGTGCGTCGCGCAGCCGTGACGTAGCGTGTGGGGTGTCACCCGGATGTCGAGGCCCGCGGCCTTGGCAGTGCTGCGGACGAGGTCCTGGATGCGCGCCACGGCCAAGCGCGTCCCGTATCGACTAAGGAAGAGCGCCTGCTCGCGTGGGTCCTTGAAGAACACGGATCGCGCTTCCCGGAGATAGAGGTCCACGGCCGCCGCGGCGCGGCCCACGAGCGGCACGATCCGGTCCTTCCTCCCCTTGCCGCTACGGACGAAGACCAGGCCCCTCCTGAGGTCCACGTCCTTGAGGTCGAGCCTCTCGCACTCCCCCACCCGTACCGCGGTGCCGTAGAGCAGCTCGAGGACGGCCCGGTCACGCTTGCCGCGAGGCGTGAAAGGATCCGGGTTCGCCACGAGGCGCCGCGACTGGGCCTGGTTGAGGAGAGCACGGGGAAGCTTTCTCCACGCGGGCAGCACCAGGTTCAAGGTGGGGTCCTGCAGCACCACCCCTCTCCGCTCCAGGAAGCGGAAGAGCCGTTGCAGGAGATACAGATGCGTTCGCTGCGTGGAGAGTGAGTACCGCTCGCCCGTGGCGGCGCTCTTCGCTCCCGCGAGCGCCCGCGCGTAGGCGAAGACCTCGGCCTCGGTCACCGCGCGCACGTCACGGACCCGCATCGCCCTTAAGTGAAGGAAGAAGCGGCCGAGCATCGTGTGCGCGTGCTTGACCATGGACTTCGAGTACCAGCGCGCGCGGAGGTCCTCGACGAAGCCGCGAAGGATGGAGTCGAAGGACCGCGGGTCGATCCCCGGCCTAGCGTCCGCGCGGGTGCGCACGCCTCACCACCTTGCTGAGGTCCGAGATCTCGACGTGCGTGTAACGCTCGGTCGAGCTGAGACACGCGTGGCCGAGAAGGGCCTGGATGTGCCGGATGTCGGCGCCACCCTTGAGGAGGTGTGTCGCCACCGAATGGCGCAGCGTGTGACAGGTCACGTGCTTATCGATGCCCGCCTTCTTCGCCGCCGTCTGCACGACCTCGTTGAGGAGCGATGGATACATCCGCCCGCCCCGCTGCGCCAGGAAGAGCCAGCGCGAGCGCATGGCGCCTCTCATGCGCGGTCTTCCTTCCACGAGGTACGACTCGGTCGCCTCGGCCGCGGCCCGCGTCAAGGGTACGTTGCGGTCCTTTGATCCCTTGCCCAGGATCACACGCAGGATCCGGTCCTCGATGTCCACGTCCGTGCACTTGAGCCGGGCGAGCTCCCCGGCACGGATGCCCGTGGCGTAGAAGACCTCGAGGATCGCGCGGTTGCGTAAGCCAAGGGGACCTGCGGTGTCCGGAGCCTCCATCAGCTTCCGCGCCTCGTCGCGACCGAGCACGCCACGGGGAAGGCGCTTCTCAGGCCGGGGATACCCGACCGGACCCGAAGGGTCCGAGAGCAGATACCCGCGCCGACAGAGGAAGCGGAAGAGCGCCTTCACGGTCGCGATCCGGTGCGTCTGCTCGGGGATTGAGTACGGGGTGCTGTCCTTCTGCCGCAGGGCGCAGACGTGCGCTTGGTAGGCCTCGATGTCCGCGGTACGAGCCTCCGCGAGCGCCACACCTCGCTCCTCGAGCCAGCCGAGAAAGAGCCGTGCCCCGCGCAGGGCATCCTTGGCCGTCTTCTCCGCGTAGGAGACGAAGAGGTGGTCCTCGAAGAGCCGCAGGAGCTTCTCCATCTTCCTGGCGAGGCTCACGCGGCGGACGGGGCTCGATACACTGCCTTGCTGGTTTCCGTGGCGAAGTGGCGGGTATGAGGTCATCTCGTTCCTCCTCAGCGAGATGAAACCCGCCACGGGGTGTGGCGGGTTCGTGGCGAAGTGGCGGGTATTCACGGCCTCGCTCGCAGCTCCTCGGGGCCGAGCAGCCCGAGGACGACGTGCTCACGAGGAGCCGTCTCCGCCAGCCGGTAGCGCGCGCTCTTCCCCTGGCCCCCCTTGCTCGTCTCGGCCTCCAGGTACTCGAGCTCCACGAGCTCGCCGAGCCAGCGCCGGACAGTGGAGTCCGGAACGCCCAAAGCGTCACGGACCTCGCGGCGGGAGACACCCCCCTTCTCCTTATCGCACAGGCCCCGGATCCGCTCGTACGCATCGCGGAGCGGCTTCTTGAGATCGGAGAGCGTCTCCTTCAGCACCTCGCCGGCGAGGCCATAGGCGGCGGCGTAGTCGTCCACCGAGGCCAGGATCGCCCCATTCTTCTGCTCCCTCTGGTGCTGGTGCAGGAAAGCCAAGACCTCGATCAGGTTCAGGAAGCGCGCGTGGTCTCTCCGCGTCCGCATCCAGGAGGACGGGAAGGTCAGCTTGTCCGCGAAGGGAATGATCACGGGCAGAGGCTCGAGAAGACGCTGCGCGTTCCAGTGTCGTCGTTGGACGACCTCTGCGGCGCGGCGAAGCTCGAGGCCACGCTCGGTGCGCAGCACGCGCTGTCGCTCGTGGATGCGACGCGTCTGTTCCTCGGACTCGTCCATCACGAGCTCGAAGCAGCGCGTCGCGTTCTCGTGGTTCACCGAGGCCGCCGTCGTCGCTTCGATGAAGGCGGCACGGGCTTCCACCGTGAAGATCTTGGTCCGCATGTTCCCGGTCTGAGGGTCCTTCACCGGCGCCGCGGCGATGAGCTTCTTCCGGCTCTGCAAGACCCGGATCGAGTAGTCGGCCTCCATCGAGCCGTACCGCTCCTCGACGATCACGAGCTTGCGGTCCAGAAAGCCCGGCTCCACGTAGTAGAGGCTCTGAGGAGTGAGACGGGTCAGGAGGACGACGTCTTCGGGAGGAATGAGCTTCTCGATGACCTCGGTGAGCCCGCTCTTCCCCGCCCCGCTCTGCGAGAACACGATCGCGGAGAGAGGATCCTCGAGTTTTCTGGAGACGGCCACGAGGTAGAGAAGACGCTTGTTCGTCTCTTCGCCCACGTAACCGAGCGCGTCGATGTCCCGCGCCACCTGGTCGAGAAGGTCAGGCCGTCGAAGAAAGGTGAGCGCCTCTTCGCGCTCGGCCTCGCTGAGCGGCGGTATCCCGCTCGTGGCCTCGTTTGCACCTTCCTTGCCGTCCTCGGCCACCTTCTCGGCCTCGACGAGGAGCGCCAAGAGCGTGGCCTCGACCGCCTGCGCTTCGACCGAGAGCGCTTTGCTCGCCCGCCGGGCAAACTCGGCGCGGCTTCTCGACGCATAAAGGTCGATCGTGTCCACGTGGAAGACGTCGCCCCTCGATGCCTTCACGGTGGCCCGCAGCCGACCGAGGAGCAGTGAGTGGACATGGGCGGTGTAGACGAGACCGTCCCGCTCCAGCACGAGCCCACCCATGCGGCGGGAGGGTTCTTCTCTTAAGGGAGGAGAAAACACCAGGGGCGGAGAAGGCAGCGAAGGAGCAGCTGCGGACACGGTCGCGCCAGCAGGGGGCTCTGCGGCGTCGAGGACCTCGGCGAAGGCCTGCCGCGCATCCCCGTTACGGGAGACGAGCAGCTCGTTCGCGTCCTTGATCCCTTTGGGGAAGGAAGCGATCCGCACCGCGATGCCGGCCGCAGTGAGCCTCTCCTTCAATGCATCCGTTGCTCTCCTCCCCGCTTCGTCGGAATCGAGGGCGAGGATCACTCGCTTCACTCCTTCACGCTTCAAGGTGTCGAGATGATCCGTGGTGAAGCCGTTCGTGCCGTAGATCGGAATGGCGATGGAGATCCCGACCTGGTGGA
>CAYZLC010000178.1:0-4083 GCA_964479365.1 uncultured Dehalococcoidia bacterium | reverse complement strand
ACTCGCCGATCCACCACGTCGCGAAGGACATGCCACCCCTGCTCCTGGTCCACGGGACGAACGAGGAGCTCTGGGCGCAGGGTGTCGCCATGCGCGACCGCCTGCGCGAGGTGGGCGCCCCTCACGAGCTGGTGGCGCTGGAGGGTGCGCCGCACGGGATGGAGAATTGGGAGGGCCATCCAGAGTGGTCACACTACAAGGCGAAGCTGGTCGATTGGCTGAGGAAACGATTCGACGACAAGAATCGATAGTCCGCCTCAACTCATCTCCGCCCCCGGCTCGGCGGGTCGATCGGTCCGCCGAGGATCCGAAACCGCCGCCGACCGTGCATCCGGTAAACCTCGAAGTCTTTCCGGTCGACGGTAAAGATCGTATCGAGACCATCGCGCTCGGCGACGCGCACCAGAGCCGCGTCCGCCAGGTCCATGGGCCGATCTGCGTATTTCGCCATCAGCTCTCTGATCCGGGGCACGTCGTCCTGAGCAAGAACCAGCAGGCGGACGACCCTTCGCTCGAACATCTCCCAGACCGCGTCCTGTCCCTTGGGCAGGTCGAGGAGCAGGTACATGGCCTCCGTCAGGGCCGGCCACACCGTGCCCAGGGGCCCCCGTATCGAGCGAAGAGCCGACACGCAGGATCGATGATGCTGGTCCGAGGCGTCGACCAGGGCCACCATCGGACCGGCGTCGACCAGGATCACCGACGGCTGCTCCGACGGCTCCGGATCTCAGCCGCGATGGCCCGGGCGCCCCGTTGTGAGCGCGCCTTGTCCGCCCCCCGCACCGACCCGATCAGGTCGGCCAAGGCCTCGTAGGGACTTGCCCCCGCCTGGCCGTCCTGGGCGTCGAGCCAGGCCGTGAGAGCGGCCCGGGCAAGATCGGATGGAGTACGACCTCGGCGTCGCGCGGCCGCAGTCAGCCGGAGGCGAATGGGTCGATCGAGTCGCACGGTCATGACCTCTCTCCGCATAGGCTCGAGTGTAGTACGCCAGAAGAGCCGGTGCAATACGAATCGTAATACGCCCATCGAACGACAGCGCACTTGCCAACATCTTGCTCAAGCCCCCGACGGCGGCGTCGCCTTCAGCGCTGCAGAAGCAAATATCTACTGGTCTCGTGCCACAATGCAAAGATCTTGTCTCACTCGCCTATCCTCGCCGACAGGGTTGCGTCGCGTACATCCGATGGTCTGGATGCGGTCTACAAGATGATTAAGGCCGTCACCGGAGCGCCGGAATAGGCCCACGTGCCCAGGCGGCTTGACGTTCTCATCTCGGAGGCGGAGTACTTTCCGACCCCATCGGACGTCGTCGTTCGTGAACACCATCCGCCAGTGTCTCGAACGCATGACCTAGGCAGAGGCCTTCAGATTGGCAATCTCCCTCCAGAGCTTCGCGATCCAGTTCTCAGACAGTGCAAGATCCCCCATCAGTGGCCCGGGAACATGATGCCCCGTGGGAGCTACGCGCTCTTCCGCGAGCTTCCGGAGGACGAATCCGTCCTCGGATTGGGATTCCGACGGCACGATACGAAGGGCGGTCGCGCTCTCCCGCCTCGTGCGGTCCACGCGACTGGATTTTGAGTTCGCCGCACGCCTCCACCTCGCCGAAGACGGGTCTCTACAGGATGTGTGGCCTGCGGGTCTAGCGCCGATGGTCTGTATCGTCTACCCGATGGACGGCCAGAACAGGAAGTGGCTAGCGGACTGCGACGTGCCGCTCTTGGCGGAACTCATCGCGGCCTTTCGGGACCTCGGTGACTTCCCCCCACGTTCTCGTCTTTCGGATGCCCTCTGGTACTTCACCCAGTCATTCCATACCCACGACACCAGCGTCCGCCTGATGCTCCTCGTCGCCACCCTTGAGCGCCTTCTCACGACCTCGAAAGTGAGGCCAGCCGCTCAGTTTAGCGAGCGCGTCGTAGCTCTGGCGAGCGAGGTCGGGGGACCGCCGGTAACGAAGAAATGGACAACTCATGCCTATGCGCTTCGCTCATCGTCTGCCCACGGGGAACGACTCCTCAAGCACATCGCGCCGAAGGAAACCAAGGTCGAATTCAATCAGAGGATCGACAACGATGCCATACTCTTGGAGGATCTTTCTCGCCTGACGCTTCGCAAGGCGATGCTCGAGCCAGAGTTCTGTTCTGTCCTTCAGAGTCACGACCTCGTCGCCGCCCGGTGGCCGGTGCCCACCACCGCATGTCCCGCATGTAGGGCAAGATTCCCCAATGCTTTGTTGCCTACGTGCCCGCAATGCAATCGGCCTTGGCCCGAACCCACACCTTCTGGCCTAATGTAGCAGGGACGCACCTTGAGGGCGACGACCAAGCTGATAGACGAAGACTCGCCGCCGGTCGAGGCCGAGCCGGACAAGGAGGACGAGTAGCCGACAACCTTCGGATTGCTGAACTGCGTACCACTCAAGACATGGCGATCACTCGTCCTTGGCCTTCCAACCGGCAGCCGGGACTGCCGCGTAGAGAGCGACGGCGGAACCCTGAACCGTCGTCAATCGATTGGCCTTCATCGCCTCAACACCAGCCTTGATGGCTGGACCAAACTCGCGCCGTAGCACGTTTAAGAGCTCCTGTCGCTGCGCGCGCGTTATCACGAACCGTTGCCAGGCCGTGTCGGTTGCGGAAGCCTTCGCGGCTTCGAGTGCTCGGACATCGATCAGAGAGTAGAGCGCCCCGACTGCTGCCTTGTCGAAGAGGCTCCACGCCGCATCCTCTTCCACCCCGATATCGGACCAGTGGTCCATGAGGTTGGACATCTGTAGACCGCCGCCGCCACCTTCGGCGGCATTCTGAGCGGCATCGATCATGGTCTTGTAGGTGGTGATCTCCTTCTGCCCGGCGGCACTCACTCTGTCGATGGCCTTTACGGCGAGAGATGCGGACGCTTTCACCTGCTCCTGGCTGGTCACGTATGGCAGCAGCAACTCTCTCGCGCAACCTAAGCGGATGTTGGCCTGTTTGAGGTGAAGGATCGTGGCCCCGATCTGTGCGGGCCGGTAGGGATGCCGCAGGATGCCGTGTCCGGGGCGGCTGACGAAAGCGCAAGAACGACCACAAACGCTGGCAGAGGCACTTCGCCTCCTCGGCTTCTTGGTTCACGCTAGGTTACACCTTAACCAACCAGAGCCTCGCGCCGCCCGAATCTTAACGGCCGCCGGGGCTTGCCTCCGCTCCAGACCAAGCGCAGCACCGTCCTCACCTGCCAACCCGGCGTCCAAACCTGGTGCAGTATGGCGTGCCTCCTCCTCAAGCCACTGGCCTGGTACTGGCCTCAAACCTACATCCACCAACGGGGCTCAATACAGGTCGGGCGGGGAGCAGGAGGCGCGTAAGTGCCTGAATAGCGGAGGCACGCGGCCCAGGGCAGAGCCGCGACCGTTCAGCCCAGAAACTCGGGCCTCCTTGGGAGCGGAGGCTAGGGAGCCAGTCGGGGAGTTTCTTGGGAGCCGAGAGTGGTTGTGCTTGGTGACATGAACCGCCGGCAACCTGCACCGACTGAAAATCCGCGTGTCGGCGGTTCCATTCGGTCCCAGGCCACCAAGGCAGCTCATCTCGTGAGCTTGTCCACTCGTCCCCAAAGATGCAGGCCCGTTCTGGCCAGTTGCGTCGGCGTGTTAAACGGGCTGCGACTCTCTCGCCACCGAACAGGTTTTCGCGCTCTAGAGACAGCGCCCCCGAGTCAGCCGCGCTCGCTGCGTGGACCTACCCCGCCAGATCGGACTACTCACGACGGGTCAATCAATGATCACTTCGAAACGCCAACGCCGGTCGGCGGGCAGGAGACCCGCGTCCCGGTCGGGGAAGGCGTTGCCGGCCCGGCGGTGCCGGTACATGATCGTGAGCGCCTGCTCCTCCCGCGGCGAGTAACCTGAAGCCACCCCGAGTGGTCGCACTACAAGGCGAAGGTGGTCGATTGGCTGTCGAGACAGTTCGACAGGACGAATCGATAGCTACTCCAGCGGTTCGCCCTTGGCGGGCTGTCCCTTGAGGAGGGTACTCCCGAAGATCATTCGGGCCAGCGTCTCTCTCAGATGCTCGGACTCCTTTGCATCGGAGCACTCCTTGA
>CAYZLC010000177.1:0-4087 GCA_964479365.1 uncultured Dehalococcoidia bacterium | reverse complement strand
TTGTGGCGACTTGTTACGTCAACTCTACCGCCTCAGCCCACATTTTTCTCGCCGCGCTCCTCTGGCCTGATCCTGAAGGCCTCGCAGGCAGGCCCGTGCGATTTCCGGCCAGCGCAACCCTACCTATAATGGGAGCGTCTTCAGGTATATGAATGCCGACGTTTATCGCCTCGCGCGGGCTCTCCAGCGTCTTGCGGGACGCGGAGGCGGCAACCTCCGATTCAGTTTTGTCGTTACTATCATTTAGAGTGAGCCGGTCCGGTTATGGTCAGTCCTAGGCGCCGCCGTCCGCCGGCGCAACGCGCCCGCGTCGCGGCAGTGACAGACGTTGTTGTGGAGGCCGCCGAGCCGGGGCCGGAGGCCGCCGTCGCTGCCATCAGCCTGGACCGCGTCCTGTGGCTGGCGCTCGTGGTCATCGCCGCTGCCCTCCGCTTCGTCAGCCTCGACCGGCTCCCCTTCAGCGAAGCCGAGAGCGCCCGCGCCTTCGCCGCCTGGGCGGTCTCCAAAGGAAACGTGCCCGACGGCTGGCCCGGCGACCTCTCGCTCGCGCTGACTTCGCACCTGTTCCGCATCTTCGGCTCCAGTGAGACAGTGGCACGCATCATTCCCGCCATCGCCGGCTCCGCCCTCGTGGCCTCGTTCTGGTTCGCCGGTCGCTACGCCGGCCGTGGCGTCGCCCTGCTGGCGGCTGCGCTCATCGCCCTGTCGCCGCTGGCCGTGTACACCTCGCGCTCCGCCTTCGGCTTCGCCCTCGGCGGATTCCTATCGATGGCGATGGTGCTTTCCCTGCTCGCCTACGTCGAGCGACCGCGGCAGACGCCGGCAGTGATCCTTGCGGCCGCGTTCGGCCTCGCCCTCGCCAGTGACCCCGTCGCGACCACAACCGCCATCGCCATCGCCGTCTTCGTAGCGATCGAGGGCGCCTGGCAGCGCGGCGGTGCGGTGAGCGAGGCGGCGGCGGCCTTCCGGGCGAACCGCGACCACTGGCAGTCCGCCGCACTTGCGCTGGCCGCCGCCCTGGTCATGGGAGTGGTCCAGCTCGGCACGGACATCGACCGCCTCAGCCTTCCCGGCCTCCACCAGTGGGCGGCGATGTTCGCTCTGCCGCGCGACGGCCTGCCCTGGCACTACCAGCTCTCCCTGCTCCTCGCCTACGAGTGGCCGCTTCTCCTGGCCGGGGCCGCCGGTTACCTGCTCCTGATCGACCGCTGGCGGCGTCCGGGCGGTCTCCCGCTGGTCCAGCGGCTGCTGGCCGTCTGGGCGACGGCGGCGATACTGACGGTGGCGTTCACGACTCGCCGTGAGTCGGGTCAGCTCCTCCTCATCCTCCTACCGTTCTCGCTGATCACCGCAACCATGATCCAGGAGCTCGTGTCCAGAACGGACTGGAACGTCCTGAGGCGCTGGTGGCCCGCGGTCGCCCTCGTCCTCGCCCTCGCCGTGTACGTTGCCCTGCAGCTCTCCCGCTGGTCCCGGTTCTCCACCCCGTTCCCGGGCAACGAGAAGTCGTACACCATCCTGGCGCTTCTCACCGGCGTGGCCGTCGTCCTCGCCGGCATCTACTATCTCCAGCGCAACGGCCCCTCGTTCGCCCTGCCCATCATGGCCGCCCTGGCCCTTCCCTTCCTCATTCACTCCAGCCTGTCGCTGGGCTTTCGCGACGGCGCCGAGTTCGCGACCGGTGACCGCACGACGACCGCCATCGCTCCCTTCCGCGCCGCGGTGGCCCGCGCGGCCGCGGAGGCCGGGAAGCCGGCGACGGTCTGGAGCCTGCGGGACCTCGGCGTCGCTATCGGCGACGCGGAGGCCGGTTCGCCGTTCGTGACAGTCGCGGGCCGGCCGGCACCCGCAGGCTATGAACCGCTGGGCGCCCCCTGGCGTATATCGGAGGGATGGACGATCGACGACTCGTTGCGGTTGCGCACCTGGCGGTGGTTCGTCTACCGGCAGGGTTACGGTAGCCTGTCGACCGTGGACGTGCAGATACTGGTGCCCGCGCAATGAGCGAGATAGCGGAGCCGATCGCGACCAGGGGAGGCGAAGAGGGGCTGCTGGACCGCCTCGTCGCGGTGCGGCTGCAGGTCAACTGGCAGGTGGCGGCTTACGCCGCCCTGATCATCGTGGCGGGCGGCATGCGCTTCTGGGACCTGGGCGCGCGCGCCCTGCACCACGACGAGAGCCTGCACGCCTGGACCGCCTGGAGGCTGTTCCAGGGAGAGGGCTACGAGCACCAGCCGTGGATGCACGGCCCCTTCCAGTTCTTCGGGACCGCACTCTCGTTCTTCCTGTTCGGGGTCAGCGACTACACGGCCCGCATCCTGCCGGCCTTCCTGGGTTCGGCCGTCATAGCGCTTCCCTTCTTCCTGCGGAAGCGCCTGGGGACGATCGGCGCGCTCCTGGCCGCGGTCGGCATAGCGTTCTCGCCCACGCTGCTCTACTTCAGCCGCTTCGCCCGCAACGATATCTACATCACGCTGTTCACGCTGGCGCTGGTCGTCTGCCTGTGGCGCTACGTGGACGAGCGCAAACCCCTCTACCTGTACCTGGCTGCACTCGTGCTGGGCGTCGCCTTCGCGACCAACGAGAGCATCTTCATCAACGCCGCGGTGCTGATCGTCTTCCTCAGCGTCTGGATGGCGGTGCACCTCTGGCGCCAGGTCCGGGACCGCAACCGGCTCGACGGCCCTTCCTCAGCGGCCGCGCTGGCGCTTCTGCTGCCCTTCGCCTGGGCCGCCGTTGCCCTCTGGCCGTTCACGAGCCGCTGGCGCGACCGCGCCGGCCTGCGGGACTGGCATCCGGCCGCCGGCTTCCTGATAGTCATCGGTACGCTGACGCTGCCGCAGTTCGCCGCCGCGGTCCAGGTGCCGCTCTCTTCCCTGTTTGGCATCGACAATGCTGACCTCGCGCGGGCCGCCGGCGGCCACACCCGCGAGAACGTGCTCGGCCTGTTCACGATCCTGGGCCTGATCGCGGCGACGGCCGTCATCGGTATGCGCTGGAACGCGCGCATGTGGGGCGTGGCGGCAGTGGCGTTCTACGTCCCGTACACGCTGCTGTACACCTCGCTCTTCACGAACCTGGACGGCTTCTACTCCGGTCACTGGGGGGCGCTGGACTACTGGCTGAGCCAGCAGGACGTCGCCCGCGGCAACCAGCCCTGGTTCTACTACCTGATGCTCATGCCCGCCTACGAGTTCCTGCCGCTCGTGTTCGCGGCGCCCGCCCTCTTCTACTACACCATTCGGGGCGACGTCTTTCGGCGCTTCCTGGTGTTCTGGTTCGCCGCCACCGTGTTCGGGTACAGCGTGGCCGGCGAGAAGATGCCCTGGATCAGCACGAACCCGACGCTGCCGTTGATCATCATCGCAGCCCTGTTCCTCGGCGAAATACTGACCTCCGGGCTCCCTCAGCGAGCGGTGTCGCGCCTGCACCCGTACCCGGAGCCGCTGGCGGCCGCCGTCCTGGGGCTGGCCGCGGTAGCGCTGGGGCTGTTCGGGCCGTCCGGAGGAGGATGGGTCGCCCTGCGCGTCCTGCTGATACTCGCCTCGTCGGCGGGGATCATCTGGCTGCTCCTGCCCGCAGACTTCGGCCGGCGAGCACCGGCCGGGACGAGGCGGGGCCGCCGGCGCGAGAGCGAACCCCCGCCGCAGACGCTGGACCATAAGCGCACGGCCGCCCTGGGCTCCGCCGCCGTCGCCGGGGGGTTGCTGGCCGCCACCCTCTTCGTCGGCATCCGCCTCACCTATCAGCTCGGGGACGTCCCCCGGGAGCTCCTCGTCTACACGCAGACCTCACCGTACGTGCCGGACGTAGTCGAGAGCATCGAGTCCGCCGGCCGCAACTCCGGCCTCGGCAATGACCTCCCGGTGGCGGTGGAAGGCGGGATCGAGCCCTGGACATGGTACCTGCGCGACTTCCGCCACGTCTCGTACGTGAATACCAGCAGCGGGTTCGAGCCACCGGAGGGCGCAGTGGTCCTGCTCCTCGCCTCCAGCGAGCAGGCGATGCAGCCGTTCGCCGCAGACTACGACGAACCCGTCCGCTTCCCGCTCCGCTGGTGGTACCCAGAGTTCGACACCTACAAGGC
>CAYZLC010000176.1:0-4101 GCA_964479365.1 uncultured Dehalococcoidia bacterium | reverse complement strand
ATCGTCAAGCTCATCTCGTCGTCCATCACCGCGGCCTGCCAGATGAGCAAGGCCCAGGCCGCCGCCGCGAGGACGAGAAGCGAGCCGAGGATCAGGTTTCGCTCGCGCGGCAGCGGATAGGAGGATGCGATCGTCGTCTCAGCCATCAGCTACCCTCCTTGCATTTAGAATCGCGCCTGTTGTAGCGACGCAATACGGCACGGCGTAAGTGAGCGGTATCTTCCAGTAGAGCGAATCGGGGAAGTCTCCGTGCAGGATGACGTTGCCCTGGTTGATCGCGGTCAATATCGTGCCCACGATGAGCGCGACGATCAGCGAGCGGCGCACGAGCGGTCCGTGCGTCACGGCGCAGCGGAGGCAGCGGAGGAGCGTTCCTTCCGGCACCCGCACTTCGTAGATCGAGCGGCGCAGGGCGACGTGGCAGCGAGCACATGATTCCGACGCTTGGCCTGCGGAAGTCACATCGGGAGGATCAGGCGCTCCAGTTGAACTGATGCAGCGTGCCGGAGTCGCCCTCCCAGGCGCGCATGTCAGGGTCAGACCAGCGGCTGCCCTTGCTGCTGGCCAGGTCCATGCTGTCTATCTGAAACCCGGCCTGTGCCGCTGCGCCCGCGACCTTCGTGGGACGCCCTGCGGGGTCCTTGATCGGCTGCAACCGGGCCTGGCCGATGTCGCCAACGGTGACAAATGGGCTGTCTCCCCACTGAATCTCGATTCTCTCCGTGCGTGGCGGCAGCTTCTTCGTCATCACCGCGTCCCACAACCCCGCCAGGTGGCCGCCTTTGTTGCCGCTGAAGATCCCCTCCAACTCGCGGCGCTGCTCGGCGCTGGCGCCCTCGTCGACGTACACACGAAGCGTGCCGTTGCCGCCGAAGAAGTTTCCCGGCCACTCGCCGGTAAGGGCAACTTTGGTGCCTCCGAGATCGACGCCGTCAGAGTTACCCTCTCTGATGTCGAACGCGAAGGCGCCGCCGCACCAGCCCTGGTCCGGCGGTCCCTCCGGCCCTAGCCAGCAAGGGCATAACATCTTACAGTTGCAAAGCTCAAGGCTCTGTCCGCTAACCTTCCACGCCATAGTTGTACCTCTTTCTGCTTGGTGGCTATTCGAACTATCGGCAGCGAACCATATCGCCCTGGGACTCCCTTTGTCAATAGGTGGCACCTTCCCTTGCGACCCTGAAAATCGATACGATAGAATCGCACGTGTCCCTAAAGGGTACGCGCGGATGCTGGCCCCACCCAGAATCCTTCGCGTCCTTCGACTCGCGCCTCCGTCCTTCCTGGGGAGGGACTACAGCGCGGCTCAGGACGAGCGGATGAAAGTAAGCAAGAGGGTGGTCGTCGCTGAGAATGACGGGCAACGAGCCGCATTCGCCGTAGGGGAGATAGGAGCGAGGAGCCCTTCATGAAGGACTACCCGGCGGAGAAGATTCGCAACATCGCACTGGTCGGTCACAGCGGCACCGGCAAGACCTCGCTTGCGGAGGCTCTGATGTTTGCCGCCGGAGCAACGAACCGTCTGGGCAAGATCGAAGACCACTCTACCCTCTCCGACTGGGATCCCGACGAGCAAAAGCGCGGCTTCAGCCTGAACCTGTCGATGCTGCCGCTGGAGTGGGACGGCTACAAGGTCAACATCCTGGATACGCCGGGCTATATGGACTTCATGGGCGAGGTCAAGTGCGGGCTGCGCGCCGCCGACACAGCGCTAATCGTCGTCGATGCCTCCTCGGGCGTTCAGGTGGGCACCGAATTCGTCTGGAGGTTCGCAGAGGAGCTTGCCCTGCCGCGCGCTATCTTCATCAATCGCATGGACCGCGACAACGCCGACTTCAACGGCACGCTCTCGCAGATCCAGTCGCTCTGGGGCAACAAGTGCCTCGCGCTTCAGCTGCCAATCGGCGCCCAGCAGGCGTTCCAGGGAGTAGTTGACCTGCTGACCATGAAGGCTTACACCGGCGACAAGGGCGAGGAAGGCGACATCCCCGGCGAGCTCGCCTCTCAAGCTGACCAACTTCGCGAGAAGCTCATCGAATCCGCTGCCGAAACGGACGATGCGCTAGTTACGAAGTACCTGGAAGGCGAGGAGCTATCGGCCGAAGAGCTCGCGAACGGTGTTCGCGCCGGGATCGCCGCCGGCAGTATCATTCCCGTCCTCACCGGCTCGGGGACCAAGGTGTTCGGCGCGCGGCGGCTTCTCGATTCTGTGGCGGCGCTGTTCCCTTCGCCCGCAGACCGGCCGGTGACCGTCGACGGCAAGGAGCAGGTCGCAGACCCCACCAGGCCACTGGCCGCCCTCGTCTTCAAGACGACGGCCGACCCTTACGTTGGCCGCCTCTCGTACTTCCGCGTCATCTCCGGCGTCTTGAAATCGGACTCACAGGTATGGAATGCGAACCGAAATGCCAGCGAACGCATCGGCACGGTGTACCACATTGTCGGCAAGGCGCAGGAGCACGCGACGCAGATCACGGCAGGCGATATCGGCGCCGTGGCAAAGCTCGCGGAGACACACACGGGGGACACTCTGTGCGCACGCGAGAACGCCGTCACGCTGGAGCCGATCTCCTTCCCGCAGCCATCGTTCAGCGCCGCCATCTCGCCGAAGACGAAAGCAGACCTGGACAAGATGGGGACAGCGCTAAATCGTATCGTCGAGGAAGATCCGAGCCTGCGACTCGAACGCAGCGCCGATACGGGCGAGATGATCCTCTCGGGCCTCGGCGATTCGCACGTGGAGGTGGCCTTGGAGAAGATCCGCCGCAAGTTCGGAGTCGAGCTGGAGATGGCGATGCCCAGGGTGCCCTATCGTGAGACCGTCAAGGCGAACGCGCAGGCCGAGTACACGCACAAGAAGCAGACGGGAGGTCACGGCCAGTTCGCCCGTGTCGCCCTCGAGGTGGAGACGTTGCCGCGGGGGACAGGCTTCGAATTCGTCAACAAGACCGTCGGCGGCGTTGTTCCCAAGCAGTACATCGGCTCCGTCGAGAAGGGCGTCACAGAGGCGCTCAGCGACGGCATCCTCGCCCACTATCCCATCGTCGATATGCGGGTGACGCTCTTCGACGGCAAGGAGCATGCCGTGGACTCCTCGGACATCGCGTTCAAGATCGCCGCTGCGATGGCGATGAAGAAGGGGGCGCAGGACGCGCAGCCGATTCTCCTGGAGCCGATCATGAACATGCAGATCACGGTGCCGGAAGCGAACACCGGGGACGTGATCAGCGACCTCAACGGCAAGCGCGCACGCGTGCTGGGGATGAGTCCGTCCGGCACGATGACAACGGTAGACGCGCAGGCGCCAATGGCAGAGGTCCAGCGTTACGCCGCCGACATGCGCTCGATCACGCAGGGCCGCGGCTACTTCACGATGTCGCTATCGCACTACGAAGAGGTGCCGGCCCACCTGGCGCAGAAGGTCATCGACGCGGCGATCAAGGAGCGAGAAGCGGCGCGCGCGTAGGGGGGGAGCGGCGCTCCTGGTGCAGGCCTTCGAGAGCCTCAGGGCAAACGGGTGCAACGCGCACCTAGCGGCGCACGTCTAAACTAAGCATGGAACACGACGGCGCGAGGCCGGTCTGCGGGCTCCTCGGCACAGACGGTAACGTATTCTCGGTCATCCACGCAGTAGACAAGACGCTGAAGCAAGCAGGTCTGAAGGAGCAGGCAGCGGAGTTCGTCGCGACGGCGATGCGCGACGGCGGCCGATATGACGTCGGTAACTCATACGACGCGGTGCTCCGGCTCTGCTCCGACTACGTGGAGGTGCAGTTAGATATGCCGGCAAGCAACAAGACCGTCGTCGCCGATGCCGCCGCCGCTGCAGCCTACTACGCCGTCTATCCGGCCGCCGCTCGCGAGGCCGTCGATGCCGCTGCCGCAGCCGCACTGGCTGACCTCGACGATCCCGCCTACGCAGCCGTCAGTATTATCAATGCCGCCGCTCACGCCGCCGCTTGCGCCGCCGCCGATGCAGCCTACCAGGCAGCCGAGTAGACGCCGCTATGACAGACGGCGTCACCCTTAGGAGGCAGGAAGTGAACGACAACGACGACAGCTACGAAGTGCGGAACAACGACGACTACCCTCCCACTCCCGTCT
>CAYZLC010000175.1:0-4105 GCA_964479365.1 uncultured Dehalococcoidia bacterium | reverse complement strand
ACTTGCTTGAATCGGTATGTTGACATGAAACTCCTTGGAATCGTGAACTCTACCGCGTTGCCGGGGCGCCCCTCTCCGCAGCAGGCGAAGAGGGGCCCGGAGCAGCGGCGCCCGTCTCCTCAATGCCAAGAATGAACTGTGATTTCGCGTCCGTATAGGCGAAGCGGTCGGTCCGGTGCTCCTGCGCGAGCGTCCGCTTCAGCGCCGCATACTCGGCCGCAGCTTCGGGGTGCGAGCGCAGGTAGTCCCGGAAGGCGATATGACGTCTCGCGAAGGCGCTGCCCACCTCCACCATGTGGACGTGGTGCGTCCGCGGATACCCCTTCTGAAAGTAGCGCCGCTCGGGGAGGAATACCTCGTATTGGGGTACGTACTCGTACCCCAGCGCCTCCATCGGCCGGATGCAGCGCGTGGCGTCCGTCAGGTCGCGCAAAGTCGGCATCATGTCGATGATCGGCTTCGCAGCGAGCCCGGGGACGGACGTGCTGCCGATGTGTTCGACATCGACCAGCCATTCGTCTATCGAGTCCCGGATGCGATTCTTCTCGTCTTCGAACATTCCGGGCCAGCGGGGATCGTAGTCAGCGATCTCGACCATATAGGTCGGCTCCGCGCTCGCTCTGGCGATGCACTCCTCCACGAAGTCGGTCTTCGCCTCCGTGTAGGCGTTGATATCGAGCCCGAACGTCGCGGCGCAGCGGCGCTTTAGGTCCGCGTAGCCCCGCGCGACACTCGGGTGGTTCCGCAGGTAGTCGCGAAACAGAATGTGCCTCTCCCATTCTGGGTGGGATAGCGGCAGCAGATGGAGGTTGTGGGTGCGGGAGCGGGTTCGCCCATCGCTGCCACGGTAGGTCTGGCCCGACAGCGGATCGTCAGTGAGCTTGACGAAGATCAGCGCGCCCGGCAGAGCGTTCTCGCCGCGGTTCTCGTAGCCCAGCGCCTCCAGCGGGGCGATGCACCGCTCGCGGTCGTCCCAGGGCCGCAGTCCGGCCATGGTGTCGATCACCGGTTTCGCCGCCAACCCCGGCACGGCCGTACTGCCGACGTGCTGGACGTCGGCGATCCACTCACCGATCGCGCCCGCGATCCGCTCCCGCTCTCCCGCATAGAGCGCGGGCCAGCGCAGGTCGTAATCGGCTACAAGGAGCGATTCGGAAACGGCCTCAGGCATGGCCGTATGATACAGCAGTCAGTTGTCAGTTATCAGCCGTCAGCTACCGGTGAAGCTGCGGATTTCAACCCGCAGTAGACGGAGTGGCGGCGAACAGCTGCTGACCTACCAGACGAACGGAACGATCCGCCAGCGCACCTTCTGACGGTACGCGCCATAGCCGCTCAGTATCCGCTCTTCCCGGAGGATGCGCGTCACTTGAAGTGCGCACCAGATGGCCATGATGAGTGCATTCCAACCGGTAGGCTCGGCGACCAGCCAGCCGAGGAAGAACAAGGCTTCGAAGGCGTAGATTGGGTGGCGGATGAAGCGGTAAGGGCCATGGCGGACCAAGCCCCTGTCAGCCGGCGCAATTGCGAGGCTGCGGCCGAGGGCCAACAGGGAGACGGCCCAACCAGCGATGCCGGCGAATTGAATGATTGTAGGTAGTACCGGAGCATCATGTAGAGCGGCCCCGTCATTGCTGGAAGCGATTAGCAGCAGAGAGACGACAAACGTACCGGCGACGGCGACTAGGCCTTCCAGCAGGTTGCCAGTTCGCGCTGCATCACGGCGGGTTATGAATAGCACGAGAGCGACCGAGTTGATGAGTACGAGGCCAAATGTCGATGGCGACGGTTCTACGTACGCGTAATACCCTTGCAAGAAGACCAAAAACAGCCAGAAAGTAGCCGGAACCCAGTTGTATGGCTTGAGCAAGAACTGTGCGAGCCAGCGGGGGAGCCTTGGTATCGTTCCTGTCCGTGCCGAAGTTTGTGAAGTCATCTCAGCTTCCTCCGCTGGTATGACTTCCGCCGCGCGCCGCGCGTTACACTACAGTCCCACACCGGACTCAACGCGCGGTTCGGACGCTGACGATCACGCGGCGGCGAACAATGCGAAGACCGCCCCGAGGGCCAGGAACGGCCCGTGTGGCACGTAGTCGCGCAGGCCACGAATGCGCGTGACCACCAAGACCAGCGCCACGATCCCCGCCGCGATCGTTCCAAGGAACACCGCGAAGATTATGGCCGGGAAGCCGACGACGAATCCGATCAGGATGATCATCTTCACGTCGCCCAGGCCGAACGCCTCCGCGCCGAAAAGCAAAGAGAAGAGGAACATCGACACGGCGAGCGCGATGGCAACGGCGCCCCCCGCCAGGACCTGAAGGACCGAGGTCTCCGGCCATACCCAGCAGAAGGCGATTGAGATCACAATCGAAGGGTAGATGATACGGTTGGGCAGCAGGCGCCGCTCCAGGTCCGTGAGCGTCAGAGTCAGGAACGCCGTCCCGAAGAAGCCGCCGAGCAGACCCGCGCCGACCTCATCGAACGCCAGGTAAGAGCCCGCGAAGAGCCCCGCGGCGCCCGCCGGCAGGATCACCGCCCGCCACGAGAGCTTTTCCTGGCAGCGTGGACAGCGGCCTCGGGACAACATCACGGTCGAATATGGAAGGACCGAACCGGCGCCGATCGGCGAGCGGCAGGCAGAGCACTCGAAGATAGGCCCGCGCAGCGGCTCGGTGCTAAAAAACCGCTCGTAGTAGAGATGAACCAGGTGGCCGAAGCAGAACCCGATCAGCGCGAGGACGAATATCACGGTCAGTCCAGGCTGTTACTTGTCGTAACGCCGCTTGAAAACTCGCATCTAATCAGGTGAACGCACCCGGTGCGCGAAAGGTTGGCAAGGTATGTCGACATCATCAGCCACAGCGATACTGAGAAGAGAGATCACGTTCGCCGGGGCGAGGGCTGCCCTGCGAGAACCGCAACGCAGAGCGCTCCTCTTCTGGTGGGTCTTGGCGTGGCTTGCACTTATGCTCTGCGCGCTGATGCGAGGTTACATGGACGATATCGGGCTGCCCGTCCACGGCGCAGCAACAGAACGGGCCCTGTTCGGCTCGCTACCAACCGTGTGGTTACAAGACGAGGTCTATCCGCTCTGGCCCGCGTTCTTTTCCCGGGCGGCGGCGGGCGTCCACGGTTCCTGGTTCGTGGTGCCGTGGCTGATGGGTCTCCTCGTCTCGTGGAAGAGGCCCCAGCGAATCGGGTCGTTCTTCCTGTGGTGGATCGCGCTCCACTTCATTGTTAATCCGTTGTTCGCCCTCTTCCCACTCGAACCGCCCTGGATGGCGAGTGCGGAGGTTACACGGATAATCGCACTGCACCTGGGCAGCGGGATCCCGGACAACAACCCTCTGGCGGCCATGCCTAGCCTACATGTGGCGCTCCCTCTTCTCATCAGTTTCTGGTTCTTCCGCGAACGCTGGAAGATGCCGGCCCTGGCGATGCTGGCCTACTCGGCTCTAATCGCCGTCGAGGTGGTCTTCTCCGGCGAGCATTACATTGTCGATGTGGCGGGCGCGGCGGCTGTTGCGGGAGCGATCGCGCTCACAGCGCAGATCGGCCATCGACGAGTGTTCTCTCGCCTCTACGCGCGTCTCGACAGGGCGTTGGGGCTGTCGCCTGTCTTTCAGCGCGCTGCGCCGCCGGGCGCCGACCGCAAAATTGCCTGCGGCAGGGTACCACCGGGGCTGGCGAGCCGGCCCGGCGCTATTTTCATTGTCACCGCCGCGCTGATTGTGGTGGTTTCAGTCAAGGTCGCGCTCGCTCTCACGCAATAGTGAGTAGGCTACGAGCATCCGCGGCCAAGAAAAGCCACTCGCTCGCCGCAATCATGCAAGTCGCTTTCTGTGCCCACTTGCCGTCTTCAACCCCTCTCCGAACACACTTCCGCTATCGATGGGTGAAATCTTCGTTAACCGCGCGCATAAGGTGTAACGAGCGCAATACCGCCCCCATCTAACTACACGAACGAAGCTCTTGCACACCTTAGGGAAAGGAGGAGACGAATGATCTCCAAGTTCAACGAGGCTCTGGCGTGGTTCGTGGCCCGCTTCGAGCGTGAGGATGGACAGGCGCTGGCCGAGTACGGTCTGCTTCTGGCTCTCAT
>CAYZLC010000174.1:0-4111 GCA_964479365.1 uncultured Dehalococcoidia bacterium | reverse complement strand
CCCCAAAATGGCAACGCCGTATGCCTACTTCAAGAAACAGATCGTGCCTCTGGAGGAGGCCAAGATCGGCGTGATGACCCACGCCTTTAACTACGGGACGGCGGTATTCGAGGGGATCCGCGGCAACTGGAACGAGGAGGAAGGCCAGATCTACGTCTTCCGCCTCAAGGAACACTTTGACCGCCTGCGCAAGAGCTGCCGCATCATGCAGATCGACTTTCCGTACGACAACGAGGAGCTGTACTCGATCACGACCAAGCTGGTCGAGATGTCCGGCTACCACGAGGACGTCTACATCCGGCCGCTCGCCTACAAGAGCTCCGAAGTCCTCGGCGTCCGGCTTCACGACCTCGAGGACGACCTCCTGGTATTCATCGCGCCGTTCGGGCCGTACCTCGACATCGAGAAGGGAGCGCGCTGCCAGACGTCCTCGTGGCGTCGCGTCGCCGATACAGGCATCCCCCCTCGCGCCAAGATTACCGGTATCTACGCCAACTCCGCTCTCGCCAAGACTGAAGCTCAACTCAACGGTTTCGACGAAGCTATCATGCTCGACGAGCGGGGTCACATATCCGAGGGCTCGGGCGAGAACATCTTCGTCGTTCAGGATGGCCAGGTGATCACGCCGCCCCCATCCTCAGACATCCTCGTTGGCATTACGCGCGATACGGTGATGACGCTGGTGCGCGAGGAGCTGGGTCTCAAGGTCGTGGAGCGAGACATAGACCGCACGGAGCTGTACACGGCCGACGAATGCTTCATGACGGGAACGGCGGCGCACGTGACACCCGTCGTCGAACTCGACCGCCGGCCGATAGGCGACGGCGGCATGGGGCCGGTCTCGCGGCGTCTTGTCACCCTCTACTTCGATATCATCACCGGCCGCCATCCCAAGTACTCGCACTGGTGCACGCCTTGCTTCTCAAAGGTCAAGGCCTGACGATTGAACGCCCCGCGCGCACGACAGGAACACTTGTCGGCGCGGGGGCTTCGGCCCTAGCCCTGGCGCTGGCGATGGCCCTCCTTCTGAAGGCGAGCGGTTGGCCCGTATCGTTCACGCAGTTCCTCGGCTACCTGGGCGCGGGCGTGCTCGTACTCGTTTCACTTATGTTCGCCTTCTGGTCATACGGTTGCTTCAGCCTCCGCTACGTCATCGACAGGGCGGGGCTCACGATAGTCTGGGGGCCGCTCAAGCATTTCGTATCGCAGGACCGCATCCAGGCGTTTGTCCACGGACGCGGTGAGCACCGGCCGAAGGTCAACGGGGTAGGCTGGCGCGGTTACCACATCGGCCGGGGCTACGTGGACGAGTTCGGCCGCGTGCTCTTCTTCTCAACCCATCTCTCCCCAGAGGAGCTCGTCTACGTGCAGACGCCGGAGGCGACTTACGCACTGAGCCCGGAGGACCCGGCGCGATTCGTGGCGGAGGCGCAACGGTTCCGGCAGGCGGCCTCAACTCCCGTCACCGGCGGCACGGCTGCGAAACGACCGGCGGTCCAGCGTCTACTCATAGCCGCGCATCCCATGTGGGCGGACCGTGTTGCGCAGGCGTTGGCGGTGGCTGCTGTCCTAGCAAACCTGACGCTCTGGGGCTTCCTTTTCGCGGTCTACCCGGACCTGAACAACGAGATCCAGATCGAGTTCCCGCCCATCGGCGACGTCACGACACTCGAGTCCCGTAGCGAGATCTTCAAGATTCCCGGTACCGCCTTCGTTATTTTGCTCACGAACCTGCTGGCCGCGCTCGGCTTCCAGTGGAAGGAGCGAGCGGCCTCTCACCTGCTGCTCAGCGGTGCTATCTTCTTCCAGGCTGTGTTCTGGATCGCCGCCATCGTGGCCGTCGTTAACGCATAGATATAACACCTTTCAGGTCTCTCCCACCGCCGCTTGTTCGAGACAGCGCGCCACACTCGACGCGAACAGACGTAGGGGGTGGGTCTCGCGCAGACCCGAGAGCACGATCAAGTACACTCTAAACCCGCCCCTACGAGCGCCTGTGCTCGTATCATAAGAGTATGAAGTATGCCATCGCGCTCGCCCTCGTCTTTATGTTCGCCGGCGCCTGCGGTTCTTCCGATGATGCGTTGCCCTCGCCGGCCCCCTCGACCCCCGTCCCCGTCCCCTGGCTTCAAGTGATACCGTCCGACGACGGCCGCATCGGCGGCGCGCCCTTATACATTGCCCTAGGCGATTCGCTGTCGGCGGGAGTGGGCGCTTCGAATTATGCTGAGAAAGGGTTCGTAGGCCTTGTGCACGACGAATTGGGTCCCGAGTTCGCGCTCTTAAACCTCGGAATCGCCGGCGATACCAGCCGTCAACTGATCGAAGAGGGTCCGCTCGACCGGGCCATTGCCGAGATCGAGCAGCGAAACTATGACGACAATGCGGACAACGACGTCACCGTCGTCACCCTCGAGATAGGGGGCAACGACCTGCTCGACCTCTTCTTCGACCTCGTCCTGCCGGGCCGCTGTCCGAGCGTTAGCCAGGGGCTCGAAAGGCCGGAGTGTGTTGATGCGCTCCGGGAGACACTGGACACCTACGAGCCCAATCTGATCCTGATTCTCGACCGCTTACATGAGGCTGACGCTCAGCTGCCCATCTTCCTCATGACCCTTTACAACCCCTTCTCCGGCGGCGCATCTCCGCTCCTCGACGAGATCGGCGAACTGGCCCTGGAAGGCACCCCCGATACGCCGTTCCTTGAGGGCCTGCAGGACATCATCCGCAGGCAGGCGCAGGCGAACGACGTTCCGCTAGTCGAGGTCTACCCGCACTTCGAAGGCAAGGCGCGCGACTACATCGCCTCCGATACGATTCACCCCAACGACACCGGATATCGGGTGATGGCGGACGCGGTCCTCGCCGAGATGCGCGAGGCGGGACTCCTCGACTAGACTGAAGCCGTCATGTCCACCTATGACGTCATCGTGGCCGGCGCCGGGCCCGCCGGGAGCACGGCGGCACGTTTGCTCGCGGAGCAAGGCGCGTCCGTGCTGCTGCTAGACAAGCACCGCTTCCCGCGCGACAAGCCCTGCGGCGGCGGAGTCACCCTGCGCGCCGCTTCGGTGCAGGACATCGACCTCTCGCCGGTCATCGAGCGCACAATCTACGGCGCCCGCTTCTCGCTGCGACTAGGCGAGGCGTTCGACCGCAGGTTCCACCAGCCGATAACGTATATGACCCAACGCTGCCATCTCGACGCGCATCTCGCGCAGAAGGCGGTAAACGCAGGAGTTGAATTTCACGACGATGAGGCATTGCGGGAGGTCGATCTGACTTCAGGCGTACGGACGCAAGACCTTGCGCACCTACGGCCAGTTCGCGTCACAACAGAAGGCGATGCATACTTCAGCCGCCTCCTCATCGGCGCAGACGGCGCAAATGGAATCACCGCGCGTGCGGCCGGCCTTACGCCCCACTTTGAAGAGGCCGTGGCGTTGGAGGGGAACGTACCTTTCGCGCCAGACATACCCTCAGACTGGCGCGAATACGTCGGCCTTGATCTCGGCGGTCTCGCCGGCGGTTACGGTTGGGTGTTCCCAAAGACGGAGCACCTGAACCTGGGTGTCGGCGCCTGGAAGTACGCGGGCTTCACGCTGCGGCCAAAGCTGGCCGAGCTCTGCCGGCGCTACGGCTTCGAAACTGCCTGCCTCGAAAACTTGCGCGGGCACCGCCTTCTGGTCCGCGTCCCTGGCGCGCCGATCGCGCGCGGACCCGTCGCTCTCGCCGGCGACGCTGCCGGGCTCATCGACCCGCTTTCAGGCGAAGGCATCCACATGGCCTTCGCCAGCGGGCGGCTCGTCTCGAAGCACGCAATGAGATACCTCGCCGGAGAGACGCCCGGCATGGCAGCCTACGACCGTGCCGTTGATGCCGAACTTCAGCCGGAACTGGAGGTGTCGCGGCGGCTCCAGGAGCTATTCCATTTCGCCCCGCCGCCGTACCTGGCGCTGATGCGCCGCAGCGAGAAGTTCTGGCTCTTGTTCTGCCACCTCCTCCGCGGTGAGCTAACCTACCTGGACTTCGTACGCATGATCGGCCCGCTTCGCATCGCCGTGGACCTCTTCGCGGGATTGGCGCGCCGGCGGCGAGAGGCGCGCGTCGCGGT
>CAYZLC010000173.1:0-4119 GCA_964479365.1 uncultured Dehalococcoidia bacterium | reverse complement strand
GGAAGCCGCCGTTGAGGCGCGTTCGCCGTGTCCGCAGTATGCCAGTATTGGTGATTCCTGCGGCACCTCGGATAGCCGGCCGGGCAATTCGCCAAGGGGGATATGCAGCGCCTTCTCGATGTGTCCGCCGGCAAACTCGGATGGCTCGCGGACGTCAAGCGCGACCGCGCCGTCGCGTATGATTTCATGCGCCACGCCGGCTGCCACCATCTCGGTCCGGGCGATCTCGAAGCCGGCGTTTTTCCAGGCTTCCATGTCGCCATCGAGATAGCCTGCGAAGTCCTCGTACCCTACCAGCAATGACTCGTCCGCGACAGCCTCGAGGTCCGCATCGCCGAGCACGAAGAGGAGCGGCGTGCCTTCCGGGACCAGCCAGCCCAGCCAGGTCGCATAGGACGGGCGGAACATTACGTTCAAGGAGCCGGGCACATGGCGGTCTGAGTACGCCTCGATGGAGCGAACGTCGACAACCAGAGCGCTGCGCCGAACATCGTCAAACTCTTCGGGTGTCAACGGCCGCGGCCGAACGATCTCGTCCCTCAAGCGCGGCCCCTTCTGGTTGAACGCCCTCATCCTGAAGAAGTAGTCGGGTGCGCCGGGAAAGGTCGTCGGAAACCAGCGCACGAACTCGTCCTCATCGTCGAAGCGAAGAAGGGGGTTTGCCTGCCGCTCCCCGCCCAGCGTCGAGGTCCGCTCGCTGGAGCTTCCTGTCGAGCAGAAGGAACCCCCGCCGTGAGTGGGGTAGAGAATCGTCTCGTCCGGCAGCGACGCGAAGGCTTCATGCAACGTGTGATACAGGTCTCGAGTGAGACGCTCGGTTTCTTGCGATGAGACGAGATCCGTTCGCGCGGCGCCGCCCACGATAAGCGCGCCGCCGCTGAAGAGGACGGGCGGCCGGCGTTCGATCTGTAACACGTAGCTAAGATGCTCCGGGGTATGCCCGGGCGAGGCGACGGCCTCTACGGTGGCGCCGGCGAGCGGCACCCGCTCGGCCGGGTTCAGAGGATGATGCGGATACCGTACGGCGCCGCCCGCCGGGGCAAAGACGCGCGCTCCCGTGGCGTGCGCGACTTCGAGCGCGCCCGTCACGAAGTCGGCGTGGAGGTGCGTTTCGAAGACGGCTTCGATACGCAGGTTGCGTGCGGTGGCTGCTTCGAGGTAGCGCTTGACGCTGCGGTCCGGGTCGATCACAGCCGCGGCGCCGTTTCCCAGATCTAACACGTAGGAGCTGTTGCCCAGACCCTCGTGAACGAACGGTATCACATTCATCTCTTCGCTCCTTCTCGCAAAGTGGCGGCGGCGACAACACCGGAGGCCGCCGTCAACGCCGCCACGGCCTGAATCGAGGCTTGAAAGCCCATCACGTCCGCTATTACGCCGGCCGCGAGAGCCCCTGTCATCGCCCCGGCGTCTCGCCAGAAGCGGTAGACGCCCAGGACGGTGGCCCGCGCCGACGGATGTACGGCGTCGCCGATTGCAGCCAGCAATACCGGGTATACCATCGCGGTCCCCGCCCCAAGAAGGGAGACGGCGACCAGCCAGCCACTGAAGCTGTCGAAGAGCCCTACAAGTGAGACCGCCATCGCCTGGAGAAGCATGCCGCTGACGATCAATGGGCGCCGGCCGGCGACGTCGCTAAGCCAGCCGGTCCCCATCTGTAAACCGCCCCAGACCAGGGGGTACATCGCAGCGAGCAGGCCCACCCTCGCCAGTGACAGGCCCTGGCTGGCGAAGAAGAGCGGAAACACGCCCCAGGCGAGCGCGTCGTTGAGGTTGTTCACGAAGCCGGCCTGACTCAAGCCGAACAGCCGGCGATCTTGCCAGGTGGTCTCGATGAACGCCCACCTCAGCGAAACGGCCCGCACCTCGGGCGCGTGGTCTTCCGCTTCGAGAGCGACGTGCGAGCGAGTATCCCTAACGAACAGCGCACTTAACGCCAGCCCACAGGCGGCGAAGACGATGCCGAGGTAGAACGGCTCCGGGCGCAGTCCGTAGCGCTCGGCGATCACACCGGTGAGGTACGCGGCTACCGCCAGCGATAAATAACCGGCCGCCTCGTTCAGGCCGAGGGCGAGGCCGCGCCGGGAGGGGCCGGCGAGGTCCATCTTCATGTTGACCGTCATCGACCAACAGAGGCCCTGGTTGAGCCCCAGGAGCGCATTGGCGGCGACGATCCAGTACCAGCTGGGCGCCCAGATAAGCACAAACGGTACGGGGATTGCGATCAGCCATCCGGCGATCAGCACGCGCCGCCGCGAGAACGTTTCAGAAAGCGACCCCGCCAGCAGGTTGGCGACCGCCTTGGCGAGGCCGAACGTCGCGATAAACGAGATCGCCGCGGTCTTCGAGGCGATGCCGAACTCTTCGCCCGCCAGGAGCGGGACCACCGAGCGCTCCATGCCGACCATGCCGCCAACGAACGCGTTCACGGCGACGAGCAGTGCAAACTGCCGCCAGTTGGCGCCGAGGCCAAGCGCCGGCGCCGGCCGTGCTGCCTCGCCCCCCGCGAGCGTTGCCGTTGCTAACCCGCCTCGGCTGTGCACGCGGGCCGGCCAAACAAGAGGCCGTAGATGAGCGACGGAATACAGAAGTGTGTGGTGCTAACCAGGGCGGCCACACCTGTTAGCGTGCCTCCCATGACGTAGCCGGCGACATCGAGATTTGCTGCGAACGCGGCTCCCGTCGCGAGGAGCCAGACCGTCGCAATGCCACAGGCGAAGCGCCGGGGTGCGCCATGGGGTGGCAGGGGCGGAGTCCGAGTCAGCCGGCGCACTCCCAGGTTGTAGATGTAGTCGAACGGGTGTCGCGGGAAGAGCGCGCCGAGCGCGGCGAACGGCATCAGCGCCCAGAGTATCCACGGCGAGGCGAAGATGGTGCCCGTTGCCATCACCATCGCGCACAGCGCCGGGCTCCAGCGGAGCCAGGGCTCGACCGCGGCAAGCGTCTGCCGGTCGACGTTGACGTAGCCCTGCGCGTCGAGGCGGTCGATTGCCGTCACAAGCGGCCCGATCTCACGCATCTTTCGCCGTCGCCGTCACAAGCTGACAGACCTCTTCCTCGCTGCGCACTTCTCCATAATCTCGTAGGCTATCAAGTCTTCAAGCGATTTCTTGAACACCGTGAGTTTGCCATGCTTGATCGCAGCTTGTCAAGACTTAAAGCGAGTAATTGACAACTTTCATAGTCGCTGTCATACTGGTCGCCAATGGCACACAGAGACTTCAAAGACCGCTTGTATCCGCAGTTCGCGCGCATCGCGCAGGCGTTGGCGAGCGATAAGCGAATGGAGCTGGTGGACCTCCTGGCGCAGGCGCCGAGGCACGTCGACGCGCTGGCCCGGGAGACGGGAATGTCGCTGGCGAACGTCTCGCAGCACCTCCAGGTCCTGCGGGGAGCGAACCTGGTGGAGGCGGCGCGGAGCGGCAACATGATCGTATACCGCCTGGCGGACCCCTCTGTTGTGAATCTCTGGCTGGCGCTTAGAGGCGTCGCCGAGGCGCGGTTGGCAGAAGTTGACCAGCTCTCGCGCGAATTCCTGCCGGGCAGAGACAATGGACACACCGTCCCCCGCGGCGACGTTGCCGGCCTTGTCCGCGGCAACGCTCTGCTCCTCGATGTGCGCCCTCGCGCGGAATTCGAGGCAGGCCATCTGCGCAGCGCTATCAACGTTCCGATCGACGAGCTCAGCGCCCGAGTGGACGAGCTCCCGCGTGACCGCAAAGTCATCACTTACTGCCGTGGTGAGTACTGTCTGTTCGCGGACGAAGCAGCCGAAATGCTCCGGTCGCATGGCTTCGACGTCGTGCGCCTGGAGGGAGGCTGGCCGGAATGGCAATCTGAAGGCAGGCCAATTCAGACTGGAGGCCGGAAATGACGATCGATGTACGGCCCGCGGCGGTCGATGCGGACACGCTTCGCTGCCAGATCAGTGACAAGTACACCGAAGTGGCGAAGACGCCGGAGAAGGGCTTCCACTTCCACACGGGCAGGCCGCTGGCCCTGATGCTGGGCTACCCGGAAGATGTTATCGACGCTCTTCCTGCGGGTACCGTCGAATCGTTCGCCGGAACCGGCAATCCATTCTCGATGGGCGATCTACGGCCCGGTGAGAACGTTCTC
>CAYZLC010000172.1:0-4124 GCA_964479365.1 uncultured Dehalococcoidia bacterium | reverse complement strand
GTGGACATCAGCAGCGGCCTATCCGCGTTCAACGTAG
Organism: uncultured Dehalococcoidia bacterium; assembly: GCA_964479365.1. Classification (GTDB taxonomy): domain Bacteria; phylum Chloroflexota; class Dehalococcoidia; order SM23-28-2; family RBG-16-64-32; genus CF-163. The sequence goes on along the minus strand of CAYZLC010000172.1, from coordinate 4,087 downwards.
TCGGGCTGGCCGAGAAGCCGGTGCAGGAAGCTAAGGAGCGCGTCAGGTCCGCGATTCGCAACTCCGGGTACAGCTTCTCTAACCAGCGGATCACGGTGAACCTGGCGCCGGCTGACCTGCGCAAGGAGGGGCCTGCTTACGACCTCCCGATCGCTATCGGGTTGCTCATGGCTTCGGGGCAAGTACCGGAGCCGATTGATCGAGCGCTCTTCCTGGGTGAGCTGTCTCTTGATGGGAGGCTGAGGCACACGCAGGGCATCCTGCCCATGGTTGGCCTTGCCCGTGATCATGGATTTCAGACCATCTACGTCCCGGCGTCTGACGCGCGAGAGGCGTCCCTGGTGGACGGTGTTGAGGTCGTGCCGGTGGAATCGCTAGGCCGGTTGGCGGCGCACCTCCAGGCGCTGGACCGGATTGAGCCGTTCGTGCACGACAAGCGGACGGCATTGCTGGAGTGCGGTGTCCCGGAAGGCGTCGATTTTCGCCACATTCGCGGTCAGGAACACGTGAAGCGAGCGCTGGAAGTAGCGGCCTCCGGAGGGCACAACGTGGTAATGGTTGGGCCGCCCGGCGCGGGAAAAACGCTGCTGGCTCGAGCTACACCGACGATGCTTCCGGGGATGACGATGGATGAATCGCTTGAGGTGACGAAGATATACAGCGTCGCGGGTATGCTTCCCACAGACACGCCGCTGATGCGCCAGCGGCCATTTCGAGCTCCGCATCACACGATCTCACATGCTGGGCTCGTGGGCGGTGGCCGGAAGCCGCGGCCGGGCGAAATAACGCTGAGCCATCGTGGTGTGCTGTTTCTGGACGAGCTCCCCGAGTTCGCGCACTCTGTTCTGGAGTCGATTCGCCAACCGCTGGAAGACCGCTCGGTCACTGTGAGCCGGGCTCAAGGAAATGTGACCTTCCCTGCGAACTTCATGCTCATCGCGGCCATGAACCCGTGCCCGTGCGGCTATTGGGGTGACAGCAGCCGGCACTGCACCTGCTCGGAGTCGGCCGTCACTCGCTACCGGCACCGAATTTCCGGACCACTGCTGGACCGCATCGATATCTTCGTGGACGTTCCGCGCGTCGACTATGAGAAGCTCACGGACGGCGCATCGACTGAGGGCTCAACGGAGGTTCGCTCTCGCGTCGAGCACTGCCGGGAAGTACAGCGTCTTCGCTTCTCTGAATCGCGGTTATCGGCGAACGCGGAGATGGGGCCGGTGGAGGTGCGGGAGTTCTGCCAGCACTTCCTTGACGACGCGTCGAAGTCGCTTCTACGTACGGCCGTGAACCAGCTTGCGCTGTCGGCTCGGGCGTTCCACAGGGTGCTTAAGGTCGCGCGGACTCTGGCCGACCTTGCGGGGTCTGAAGTGATCGCCGCGGCGCACGTCGCGGAAGCGCTCCAGTACCGCCAGCGCGGACAGGGCTAGGCTTCCGGCGAATGGCGAGCGGCTCTGCGTGCTAGACTCGGCGCATGACAGCGGTGCCGCTAACCAGCGTCCACGCTCTCCGGAATATCATCTCTGTCCGTCCGCTGGGGCTGATTAGCGACATCGATGGTACGCTGGCGCCCATAGTTTCGCGACCAGAGGACGCACGCGTAACGCCGAAATGCCGCGAGCTGCTTGGCCGTCTCCTTGACTGCGGAGTACGGGTTGCATTAATCACGGGGCGGACCCCCGAGACGGCGCGTCGAATGACCGGCCTGGATGGCGTCGTCTATGCCGCCAACCACGGAATGACCCTGTGGATGGATGGAGTGGACGAGACGCCTGAAGCGGTGGCAGGGTACGTCGCGCTGGCCGGCGCGGTAGCTCGAGAACTGGCCGGGATAAATGCGGCCGGTGTTACGGTAGAGCACACGGGCCCCAATGTAGCGGTGCATTACCGCCGCGCCGCCAATGAGATCACGGCGCGCGCCGTGATCATCGAGGCGATAGCGGCTTCGCCGTCTGCGCGATCATTCCGTGTGCGCGAAGGGCGCAAGGTGTTCGAGCTGAGACCGCCACTGCCGATCAATAAGGGCACTGCGCTCGAGGGGTTGGTGCGCCGATTTGGCATACAGGCGATTCTATGCCTGGGCGATGATCAGACAGATGTCGACATGTTTGCTGCCGTCGCGCAGCTGTGCGACGAAGGCCTCCGCGGCGTGAGTATTGCCGTCGACAGTGAAGAGGCCACCGCGAGCGTTCGGGATGCGGCGGACTACACGGTGGAAGGTGTCGCAGGCACGGAATGGTTGCTGGGGGAGTTGGTCAAAGTTCTTGACGGGAGATAGCCATGAGGTCGGCGAACTGGCGCTCCAGCCAGAAGGTGATGTCCTCGTCCCGGATGAGCGACTTGAGGGCCTCGGAACGCCGGCGACGCTCGCCGAGTGGCATCGTGAGGGCCTGATGAAGCGCACGCACGGTGCCCTCAAGGTCGGTGGGCGCGATGGGGATGCAATGCGGCGACAGTTGCTCGAAGGAGCCGGCCAGCTCCGAGAGTATTAGCACGCCATCCTTCTCGTTGACGAGCGGCCCTTCTTTGGAAACGAGGTTCATGCCGTCGATGATGGGATTCACAAGGAGCACGTCGTACAGCGACATGCCGGCGATCGCCTGGGGGTAGTTCTCCTCATAGAAGACGCGTATGGGCTGCCATTCGAGGTCGCCGAAGTGATCATTGATCGAATCGATTAGCTCGAAGATCTCGTCGGTGTAGGTCTGATAGACACCCAGTTCGCTGCGTGAGGGGACGAGAAACTGAAGGAACGCCAATTCGCGCCGCAGCTCCGGGTAGCGCTCGAGCAATAGTTCGTACGCTCGCAGGCCGCGGATGATGTTCTTGCTCGGCTCGGAGCGGTCAACCCGGACTATGTTCTGCTCGCGAAGGAAGGGCTTCAGCCGCTGCTTGTACTCCTCCACTTCCGCCGAGCGGGAGTAATCCCGGAGTCCGGCTGCGTCTATGGAGATGGGGTACGCACGCACGCGGATGGTTCGCCCTCGAAAGTTCAGCGCACTCCTACCGTAGTCGATATCGACGTCATCGAGTAGCGCTTCACAGCAGTGGAGGAAGTTTCGGGTGTCACCGATGGTCTGGAGACCGACGATGTCGGAGGCACACATGTCCTCGTGGATGCGCCGGCGCATGAACTCAGGCAGAAGGCCCCAGTAGCGCGGGCCGGGCCAGGGGATGTGCGTGAAGTGTAGTATGGTCGCCTCGGGCACCTCACGGCGGATCATTGCTGGCGCCAAGTAGAGGTGATAGTCCTGGAGCAGGACGTAGGGCGGTTCGGATTGCTTCTTCGCCTCTCGGACCACAGCCTCCGCTATTGCCTCGTTGACGGGTACGTAGCCGCTTTCCCAGGCCTCGTAAACAGCGCGTCCGATGTTCGGCGTGCGCGGAGTGTTCCACATGAAGTGCTGCACGAACCATAACAGTGGATTGCAGAAGACGTAGTAGTGGCGCTGGTACGTCGATTGGGGGACCGCTACGAAGCGGACGTAGATTTCGTTCTCGGGGACCTGATGAAGGCCGCCATCAGAGCGCTCCGCGGCGAGCCGGTCGCCGTCTGTCATAGCGGAGGCGACCCAGGTGGCTGGCACGAAGCGCGTGGCCGATAGGAGCGCCGTGACCATGCCGCCGCTGCCCCTGTCGGCGGCCAGTGAGCCATCAGGCTCAATGCGGTACTCCATTGGGCCGCGATTGCTGGCGATGATGAGCCGACGGCGCTCGAGCAGCTGCTCGGTGAGCGTCCTCAGTCTTTGGAGCTTATCTTCGAATCCTGACCCGTTGGGTGTGGTCATGGTATTTGTACCAGCGCGGCGGGTTCAGCATCCCCCAGCGGGTTCCAGACTGTCAACCTCACGCGCCTTGATAGGTGGGTCCCCCGCGTCTAAGATGTATTGCGGTTGCCCCCGTAGCTCAGTCGGATAGAGCGCCGGCCTCCGGAGCCGGGTGCACAGGTTCGAGTCCTGTCGGGGGCGCCAGTGCTTCGTAGCTCACGAATCCGCAGCCCTCCTACGCACCCGAAAAGCCGCTTAGCCGCATCTGTGCACCATAACTGCCCTACACACTCACGAAGGCTGGCGGCACGGCGGGCCCC
>CAYZLC010000171.1:0-4133 GCA_964479365.1 uncultured Dehalococcoidia bacterium | reverse complement strand
ACGCTCCAGGCCCCTGGCCTGGTGGAGGACAAGCCGGTTCCGGAGGCGGACAAGAAGGCCCAGCAGATCGCGCGACTGAAGGCCCAGCTTGCGGCGCTCGAGGCCGCCCCCGTGCCCTCCACGCCCGCGCCCGCTGAGGAACGGCTGAGCGAGAAGATCGCCCGGGAGACGGAGCCCGCGCGCAAGGCCACGAAGGGGCAGGGCCGGCCGGCCGCGTAGACGCACCGTGCAGGTGCTGGGCCACGGCCCCGGGTGCGGCCCACCCCGGGGCCGCCATGTTCCTGGGTCTGTGCCCGCGGCCGTGGCCTACAAGGGGGGGACCGGCAGTCGCCCCAGGACGCGCGCCTTGTACCAGACCACCATCGCTTCGTCCTGGTCTGGCCGAAATCGACGAATGGAAAGGCGTGTCGCTTCCAGGGTCACGAAGGCGGCAATGCTCCCAACGTGCCGAACTTCGTCCGGTCTCCGGATGTGCTGGAAGACGTGCTCCAGCGTCATGAAGCGCCCGTAGTCGCCACCATGTACCACGTTGTGGTACCACGTCATCAAGAACCGATATAGCTTGGCCCACGAGAGGTCCTGTTCGTCTGACGTCCTCAACCCGTCGAGGTAGTCACACAGGTCCACAGGGATGCTCGTGGCTTCCCCAGCAGGTAGTCGAGCCAAGCGCCATTCTTGATTTCTTGAGCCATCGGCTGAAGGTGGGGCTGCTTGAGCTGTTGGGTGAGGCCGGCTATTTCCTTGTTGAGTTCGACAGTCGGGCGCACATCGTTATCGTCGGCGACGATGACCTTACGACCCAGATCCGGGGCGGGGAGCTTCCGTTTCCCTTCTTCGATGTCACGTTGGACGGCCCCCACAAGCCAGGCCAGGCTCGCCTTCCGAAAATCCGCGTGTTTGTGAATGAGGGTGTGGTAAAGGCCGGCCTCGACTGCGCTACGAAGGAGGACGATGGCCTGGTAGCTGGCGGCCTGACGAAGGAGCAGTTCGACTCCGTCCGCCATCTCAAGGACCTGGTAGTAGAGACGGAGGGGGGCCCAGGCTTCGTCCAGGGCAAGCTGCGCGGCCGCGCCCTCCTCAGCCACGGCGAAGGCATGCGTCGAGTAGTTGATGACCTCCCGCAGAAGGGGACACGTCGCCGCAATCTTCTGCTCACCGATTTTGATCTGGATGTCGGGGTCGAGCAGGCCATCAAATGGCGGCGTGGGCCCGGACTCTGTGCGAGGCAGAAGGCGCCCTAGCTTGGGGTCCGTCTCTTTAGGGGTTTCGCTCACGTTGGAAGCTCCGGTCCTAGTGTGCCCACCCGCGCCGCTGTGCCTTCGGCACGGTAGGCCACCCCCCTACCTCTGCGCGAGTGCAACACCAGCGCAACACCGGCACAAGAGCAGCGAGGGCGACCACCGGGCCGCCCTTCTTGTTTCCGGTTTGTTTTCTTAGGATTAGGTTTGGTAGCGGGGGCAGGATTTGAACCTGCGACCTTTGGGTTATGAGCTCGCTCCTAGCCTCCAATCCCGCCCACGCCATCCGAGTAAGGGCAAACAAGAGGACCACTTCCCGGCCGGACGTTCGGACCTGTTTGCATGATCTCGGTCCGGGTCGTCGGACAGAAGTCGGACAGGGTTCCTTCGGAGGCCTGATGCTCCTCCTGTCGCTGGGGACCGCACCAGAGCCGTTTTGCTTGACGAACCGGTTGTACCAGCTGATTTCTCGACGCAGGCGGTCGCGCTCGTTACCGAAGTTGGACAACGCGTGACCTTCACCGGGGTAGATGACCAGCTGGGCCTCCTTACCCAAGCGCCGAAGCGCCTTGTACGACTGCTCCGACTGTGACACTGGCGTGCGGAGGTCGGTCTGGCCACACAGCACGAGCATGGGAGTGCTGACGGCGGAAACACTGAAGAAGGGTGATGCCCGCTGCCACCTCGGGAGGTCTTCCCAGGGCAAACCGTACCCGGATTCGAAGAGGGAATCCGTGTCGGACACCACGTAGAGTCCTATCAGGTTGGCGATGCCGGCCCCTGAGACAGCTGCCCTGAAGCGATTGGTCCGCGTGACGATGACGTTGGTGAGGAATCCGCCGTAGCTCCACCCCCCAACGCCGAGGTGGGCGGGGTCGGCTGCGCCCATCGCTATGGCCTCGTCCATGACGGCCATGAGATCGTCGTGGTCCTTGTTGCCCAGGTCACCGCTAATCGCAGCCGCAAAGGAGGTCCCGTACCCTCGGGACAACCCCCCTCGGATTCCCAGCCACGACGGCATATCCCTGGGCAGCAAACAGCTGCCACTCGACGTTAAACTCCGTGGTGTCCTGGACGTCGGGGCCGCCGTGAATGCGGAGCAGGGTTGGGAATGGCGCCCTGACGTCCGTCCCGGGCGGCCGGACCAAGAACGCCTCGACTACGGTGCCATCCCGGCTACGCGCTTTGAAACGCTCGACCCCCGCCAGTTGCACGCCTTCCAGCGCAGCGGCGTTGACTCGGGTGATGGCACGCAGCTCGTTCCCACTCACCGCGAAGATCTCAGTGGGCCGCATAGGGTCGCTTGCGATGATGACCAGATCCCCCGCGGGTCCGAGGGCGTAGGCACTCACGTATCGGTCTCCCGAGACGATACGCTCCACGGTCCCACCCAAAACAGGCACACGAGCAACGTGCTGGTTCCCGGCGTCCGCCATAAGGAAATAGAGCCACGAGCCGTCGGACGAAAAGGTGGGCCAGCCGAGGTCTCGATCTAGATCGTCGCCGACTGGACGCAGGGTATGGGATTCAAGTTCGAGCAGAGCTAAACGTGCGGGTCCGAAGCGAGCAGGCGAATTGAAGCCGATGGCGATGTGCCTACCGTCGGAACTCACATCCAAGTGGCTGGGCGGGCCTTCAACCGCTGCGAGGAGCTCAGGAACTGTATCGGCTCGTGCCGCCACCCGGAACAGGCTGCGTCCCCAGTCCTTCTTCGGCTCCGTAGGTCGGTTGGAGCTGAACGCAATCCACTTGCCGTCGGGCGACCAGCACGGGTCCTGATCGTTGAAAGGTCCCGACGTAAGCCGAGTTCTCTCACCGGACGCAGCGTCGAGCACGTACAGGCTTGAGCCGTCCGAGGTGCCGTCGCTTACGTAGCCCACCCCCTCGTCCTTGACGTGGAGACCTGTGAATACCAGTGGTGAGGTCGAAGGTTGGCCCGATTCCTGGGAGAGAGTGGAAAGGCGAGCCACGCGCAGGACGCTCCCCGTTAGTACGTACCCCAGATTCTTCATCCGCAGGATCGCGTCGAAAGCTTCGTCCCAAGGGATGTCCTTACCGCGGAACGTGACAGTTCCTTTTGCTTGGCGGCTCGCGTGGGTCGGTTTCGCGCGCCACGGAGACGCTCACCATCAAGGTCGCCGCGGGCGTGCTGGCCCGGCTGCGGGCAGTCAAGGCCGCGATCCTGTTCCACCCCGGGATGGCCGGCGACGATGCGAGCCTCCTGGCCACTGCCGCGCTGCTCAAGCTGTCGGAGGTAGAGCGGCGGCTGACGGGCCCGGTCGAGGCCCGGGTCTTTGACGAGGAGGAGCCGGCTCACGAGGCGGAAGCATGACCCAGGCCCGGGCGTGGGGCTACGCCCCGCGGACGCTCCTCCGTGAGATCACGTGAACCCGTTTCGGGGGCTCTAGCGTCGTCCTTTGTTCTTCTTATGGTTCTTCGAGTTGTTCTGCCTTGCGGGCTCCTCGACGGGAGGCTTGGGCGCGGGTAGTTGCGGACGCTTCTCCCCGAGTTCCCTTCCCTGTTGTCGCTTACTGTAGATCCAGACACCCGCCAAGGTTGCCGTCTCGCCCACCAAGATCGTGAACCCCTGAAGATCCTTGCCCATGTACACGAGAGCGAGCCCGCCGAGCAGAACGAGCGTGGCCAGTGCGCCGCTTATGATCTGGCCCCTGCGCTCGTTGCCGATGTTCGCGGTGACAACGGCCTTCTCGATTTCCTGCCGGTGAGCAGCCTGCCTTTCGGCCATCCCAACGATCCTCTCGGCACAACCGGCGAAGGCCTCGTTGTACTTGACCAAGGCCGCGGGCGGAGGCAGGGGGCCGGAGTAGCTTGCAGCCTCGAAGTGCTGGTTCCGGAAATTCTGACCACCCCTCTTCCGGAAATTCTGGCCACCCC
>CAYZLC010000170.1:0-4161 GCA_964479365.1 uncultured Dehalococcoidia bacterium | reverse complement strand
ACGAGGCTGTCGGCCGGCACGAGATCCATGATCGGCCGGTCCTGCGTGAGTGGGGGGGTCGTGTTCGTCGCCCAACACGCCGCCAAGAACCAAAAGAAAAATCGGGACACGCGTCTTCCTCCATCCGGATTGCGCCCTCGCGAGGTCAACGGATGATAAACGTGAGTATAAGGGAAGTCTCACCCGTCGGCGGCGGTGCAGAAAAGCCGACTCACAACGCATCCTGAGGATGACATCACCATCCTCGCGGACCTGACCCGCCGGGCTCATCTCCGCCCATCACGGGATCATCCCTGGACCTCCCGGAATCGCCCCGGGGCTTCCGGATGGACTCCCATAGGCCAGCGGTTGATGGGGGGGCGAAATCGACTCCGGCTAGGGTCTGGGCCGGTGGGAGATGGAAGACCGATGGGTCTGCGCGATACCCGGTTATAAAAAAAACGCCCGATAAGGGCTAGGCGCAGTGGTGGGGGCGCTGTACGATAGCGGAATACAGCGCGACGACGGACCGGGCAGTCATATCTGGCAAATCTCTGCTGTGTCTTGTCCAGTCACCAGGAGGAATGGAAATGCGCGGTTTCCCCAAGCTAACAGAGTTGCGTCCCATTTTTCGGTCTTTTTACGAGGAGGGAGATATGGCTTGCAAGTCCTTAAGAGGCGGATGTTCAACCACCTCATTCATGCAAAGATCGATTACGCGCGTTGGTCTTGCTTGGATTATGGTTGCAACAGGGACCTCGTTTGCAAAGGATGATCCGAGAGCGCGGCCGGATTCAAAGCCCGCACAGACAACCGTCGATCCCGCAATTGCGGAAGGCGCTGTATCGGACAGACCACCCTCGTTCGAGGACAAAGTTTTCGTGCGCGGCGCGGATGGCCGGTGGCATCCGAAATTCCCGGCGCTGCCAGTCCAACCTCCATCGAGCGAACGGGATGACGAGCGAACGACGGCGTTGCCCGACGTCTATCTTGCGGACGGGGCCGAAACATCGATTGCCTTTGACATCGGAAACTCCGACAACATCGTCGCCGGTTTCAATGGAGGATTCTTTTTGGTAAGCCCCAACATGATGACGTCGGCCAACGCCAACGGCGGCCCATGGACCGCGCGGACGTTTCCCAACGGCACCGCGCCTTTCGGTTGGGGCCCCTTCGATCCATGGGCCTTTTCGGGAAACGCCGCTTCCGAATTGTTCATGACTTTTCTGATTCGCGACGGCACGGCAAACTGCGCGTTTTCGAACCTCACACGTGTACTCATCTCCCGTTCGGTCAATGCGGGGGCCGCGTGGGCCGCTTTTTATGAAGAGACCAACAATGCCGTCTTTCAGGATCGAGAGATGGCCGACAACGACCGCACCACCGCCAGGGGGGGTGGAGCGAATGCCGCTCACGATGGAAAGGTTTGCCTTTGCTTCGACGATTTTGGCGTCAACGGGCAGGTGTACGTACAATCGCTTATTCAGATCATCTCCGCTGCCGGAGCGAGACTGAATCAGACCGCGCTTCCGGTCGTTGGCGTAGGCAGCTATGAGGCTCTGCCGGTCGCGGCAACGACCGATGGGCAATTCTTCCTGATGGCCCGAATTCCGGGCCGCACCCAGACGCTTCAGTTTTTCGAGATCACCGGAGCCAACAGCGCCACGGTGGCGCACAAATCCAGTTTCTCGTTCGACACGGTCGGCTGGCAGTTTAGATCGCGAGCAATAATCAACGGTCATCGGACTGATGAAGGGGGCTACATGGATATCGACCGCTCTACGGGGCCGCGAAGGGGGAGAGTCTATGTGGTCACGAACCGCAATCCGAATCCGGCACCGCTGGGCAATGGTACCTGCTGCGCCGCCGACGGCACCTGCACGGTAACGACTCAGGTGAACTGCACGGGCATCTGGACGATGGGCGGGACCTGCGTGCCCAACCCCTGTCCGCGGCCGCCGACTGTTCCGACGACGGACCAAGGTGACATCTGGATCTCCTACACCGACAATTTCAACGCGGCCACGCCGGCTTGGACCCATCGCCTCATCCCCGGGACCGATCGCGAGATCCCCGGTGGTGGGGGCGCCACCCAGACGCAGTACATGCCCATGATGGACGTCGATCTCTATGGCGCCGTCCACGTCGTCTATTATGAAAACACTCCCGGAGGCGGAGCGCCCGACAGCGGCGTTTTCACTGCCCGGTTCGCCGACGTGTATTACACCTGCTCCCTCGATGGCGGGACCACGTGGTCCGCCGCGCCGACGAAGGTGAACAACGCCGCGAATCAACTGGACTATCACGTCCCCCCGGGCGACTGTTACGCCGCCGCATCTTATGTGATCGGCGACTATCAAGGCATCCAGGCGGCGAGGAGGGGTTTTGATTCGCGGGTTTTTGTCTTGTGGACGACCTACGACAAGGATCGGGGCGGCTTCGCGCTGAACAACGCGGCCGCGCAAGTTATCTGCACGACCATCACAGATCCCCTTTGTCAGAACTGCAAGGGAGACTTAAACCGCGACAATATGGTCAATGGACGCGACATCACACTTTTCAAAGACTGCATGCTGCTGGCCAACCCGGGTGACGATCCGATCTGCCACTGTGCGGACATGAACGCAGATCGCGCCCTTACCAATGCCGACCTCGATGCATTCACGACTCGCTTGGTGGCCGCAAACGCGAATTGCCCCTAACAGTCCGTGTCAAAAGTCGATTTCACTCCCTCTGTTGGGGTCAAAAACGCCGCTTTTTGGACTTTCACCACAGGCTGCTAACGGTCGATTCTGCACGGTTACGAGCGGAAGGAATTCTCAGGGGTCGGGAGTCTTTGTTTGACAAGGCACGTTTGTTGACCGCTCCCGCCAGAGCTGTTGCATCAGACGCGCTCCCACCTCGCGTCCTGAGCATCCGCCAGCCCTACGCCGAGTTGATCCTTCGCGGGATCAAGACGGTCGAGTACCGCAGCCGCCCGATGCGCGGATAACCGGGGGACAGCCACTTATTTCTTGGCCCGTCTGCCGGGCCCAGCCCTTGACTCGCCGCCAGTCGCTGCGGCGACCTGATCGCTTCGCGATCACCGCCGCCGGGCGGCGAGCGGCGTGTCCAGGGCCGGCAATTCCCCGTGAACAGCGCCGGACTCGTCAACTCGCCTAGGCGAGTCGCTCGTGGCGACCTGCCGAGGGTCGGCTCCGCTGAATCTGCCGGCATCCCGTAGAAGACCGTCCCCGACAGGGCTGAGTGGGACAGGGCTGAGTGGTACAGGCACCCAATGTTTGCACTGTGGTTGATGATCGCGACATTGCCGAATGCGAAAGGGGAAATGGGTTAGAGTGCGTCCTGAAACCCTCACCCTAGCCCTCTCCCTTGGAAAGGGAGAGGGGATTTAGGATCCACTCTAACGCAATTTTTGAATCTCAGCCAGTAGCGTCGAGGGATAAGGGCTGTCCTGGATACGGCGGGCGGCATGACGCCAGGCGATACGGCCGCCTCGTTCAATCAGAACGTATGCGGGGATGGCGATGTCTTCCTTCTTCAGGCCGCCGCCGTGATGCACGAGGCCGTATGACTTGATCACGCCGCGGTCCACGTCCGCGAGAATATGGAAGGGCAGATGTTGTTGCTGAACGACCCGCGCTGAATCCTCCGGGCGATCGACGGAGACGGTCACGAGCCGCCCGCCGCGCCGAGCCATTTCATCCGCCGTGTCTCGGAGCCCCACGAGCTCCTCCACACACATTCTTCACCAGAAGCCACGGTAGAAGACCAGCAGCACCGGTCCGGCGGCGTACGCCTGGCTGAGCTTGACCGCGTGGCCCGCTTCATCGTGCAAGGTGAAATCCGGAGGCGAAGCCAGCGCGGTGAAGTTCGGCGAAGCCGGCAGGGCGGCCAACCAGAAAAGGCCGAACGTGTAGAGGACGAGTAAGAGCACGTTGAAAATCGCCACGACGCGGAGCCAGCGCCGACGATCCCGGCGCATCGCCATCCAACCGATGAGCGTGCCGGCGATCAACAATGCGAATCCCGCCGCGCCGGTGGCGCGCAAGAACGCGTTTCCCATGAAGGCGCCATACGCGACGAGGCCCGCGAGGCTCACCAGCAGGCCGGCGAGGCACATCCAGGTCCGCCGGGCCGGCGGGGGAGTTCCGGGGCCGATCGCCGAGTTCGGTAGGTCAG
>CAYZLC010000169.1:0-4167 GCA_964479365.1 uncultured Dehalococcoidia bacterium | reverse complement strand
CGTCGCTGAGCGCATGCTCACCTGGTCACGGCTGCGGAAGCCCCGCTGTTAGTTGTGCAGCGTCCTCGCCCATTCACCGGCCCACCGGCCTCCGGTCGAGCCGATACACCGAGTCCGTCGGGAACGTATGGCCTGACAACGGTTCATACAAGGCGTCTGCGGACTTGGTCAGGAAGAGCAGGTAGCTCCGCTTCTCCTCAAGCAGCAAGCTGGATCCGGTATTGACCACGCCCGGCGGAGGCAAGCCCGGAGGCGCTGGATGCTCTTTCCTCCAGCGATCCATATCGTGCCTGTAGTGCTTGACACGCAGCGCACCTCCAACCGCGACTGCGTTGCCTTCGGCGCTCTTCATGATCGCTTCCACAGCGAATGCAGTCCGCATTTCGACAACAGGAAACGCGGGAGTGAGTCCTGGGTGATTCACGTGGTTGCCGGTATCCACGGTGGTCCGGCATTCACCGATCACCACAAGGTCCGCCTTCAGCAGGAGTTCCTCGTACGTCCACAAGTAGCCGATCTGCGCATCGGCTAGTGAACCGCATCCCAGTACCGCCCCAGCAAGTAGCCCCGTCACGATTAGGTTGCGCACGAGCCCTCCGTGGCCTCCCCTCCCCCAACGTCTGCACAACACCGCGTTCACCTGCGAGCGGTGTCCAGCTGACCAGCGCCGCTCGTCAGGTGCAACGCGTGGTTCGACGGCGTGAAGGATGAGAGGCTTCTAGTCATCCGACGAGTCGTCGCCTTCCTCTTCCGGCGGCGGACTCGGGGTACCTTTTCTGGCTTGTCTCCGTGCCCATATCCCCTTCACCCAAAGTGTGAGTGTAGCCCCGGCAGCTCCGACGAATAGTGTCTGAACCGTCGGAAGGGCGGCGGCTACACCCTTGCGGAGAAGCCACCAGAAAGAGCTCATTCGCAGCACTTCGACGCGCACGGTGTGCGTGAGCGGCGGCAAGCCGAGCGGTATTCCTTCTGGCGTCAAGAGCTCGATCTGGAGGGTGAGCTCTTTGATCCCGCCGGCCGTTGCCTGGACCCTCCAACGCCAGGTTGGCGGCAGGTCGCTGGATATGGCCTGCATTGACGAGGTCTGCGGGTCGATTCTGAAGTCGTCTGTATCCTTGGGAAACAGCTTCGCACTGAGACGGAAGGTGTCTGGAAAGGGCATCGTGTCTTCAGCTATCGACCAGCCATCCCTTTTCAAACTCTCCCTCATCTCCGACACGTATTCGGCTGGCCTCACGCGTGCCTCAACGGACTCCCACGCTCCTAGCGCCATGTGGCTCGGGGCCTTCAGTATCGGGCGTCCGCTTGCCGCGGCCCTCATCACCGAGTCGAGTGCCGTTATTGGCGACTGGGTTGGCAGCGGCTTCGATGATTGTGATGGCGACGGACCTGGCGGAGGCGGCGTCGGCCTCGGTAAGGAACGTACGGCCGTGACGGTGAGGCCGAGGTTTAGTGTGGTCGGCGAGTCCGATCGAATGGCTACGACTTCCTTGCCAAATGAGGTCTGGTCGGCGGAGGCGGCGAGGACCTGATACAAGCCATCAGACAGGCCCGTCAGTCTAACGGAGCCATTCTCGTCAGCGACCAGGAGTTTGGCCGGGACATCTCCCCGGAGTGGCCACACCTGGAGAGTCGCATGCGCCGTTCCCTTGCCCGATGCATCTGTCACGCGTGCGTTGACGGCGCTTGCCTCTCCGCGGGCGAGCGCCATCCGCATGTCAGCGATTGCTGCAGACTCGTTGGCTGCGACCCGGGCTTTTAGAAGGCTTGGAATCGCGATTGCGGCGATGATCGCAATGATGGCCACCACAATCAGCAGCTCGATCAGTGAGAACCCGGACCGCTGCTACTGGTTGTCAGAGTCCATCCGGCTGCGGGGATGTGGACAGTCAACGCTCATTTCTCACCATCCCTTCAGGTGTTTGACCGTCAGCACGTACTGCCTGCTTCGCCCTTCGGTCTTCTTCGTCCGTCGAACACCGGGGATAACCTGCGAGGGCCGCGGTTCCCGTTGCCGGCGCGGACCTCGTCAGGTTCATCCCCTTGTTCGACGACGCCTTCGCTGCTCTCACGGGTAGTCGGAGCCGATCGAGATTACCAGGTAGTCGAGAGCTTCGACTATCAGTGGCTTGGCTCGGCCAATGGCCTCCTGGGCCGGCCTGAAGAACTTCGGCAAGCCGTCCCCGCGGTCGGTGCCGCGGGTGCCCTCGATCAGCGAGTTCGCCTGGAGTATGGCGGCATAGGCCTCCTCAACCCGCTTGCGCAGCGCATCCGAGATCCAGGTGAACGTACCGTCGGCGATTGCGCGCCGGAACTGAGCCACCTCGAACATAGCCCCAACCTGGCGCAGGGCGCCCTCCGAGTAACTGGCAATTCGAAGGTTGAAGGTCAACTCGCTGTCGAGCCGTTCGAGGGATCCGGCCTCCGCAGGCTGCTGAGAGGCGACGAACATCTCCGGATGCTCTTTGCAGAGCGCAAGCCATTGTTCCCTGTGGCGACGGAGCTCGGCCGGAGTGAACCGGCGTCCCCTCGGGTGCTGAGGGTTGTAGTGGTGGACCTCAGCATGGCACTCGAAGCAGAGAGGAATCGCGTTGTCGGCCCGGCCGCTGTTTGTCGTCGTGGCGGACTCGATGTGGTCGACCTCAATCTTCACCCCGCAGAAGCGGTGGCACACGCAACAGCGTCGATGGCAAGCGACAAGGAGCGACTCAACGTCACCCGCAGCGAACTCGTGGCGGGCTCTTCGCTTGGGCTTGGCTTTCACCGCGGCTTCTCCCTCTACGTCGTCGAACACCGAGATAAGCTGCAAGGCCGCGGCCGCGAACGCCATCGCGGCCTTGTCAGCTTCATCTCGTTGTTATCCGGCGCCTTCCATCCTCGAGCGCGTGGGCGCGTCCCGGAGTGTCGGCGCTGGTCGGCAAGCCCGAACCGTTCGGGGTGAAGAATCTCAGCGGGGGCACAGGGCAGGGTTGAGATTCTTCGGCCCTGTAGGACCTGAGAATCATAAACCACCGAGGGAGCTCCCGTCGGCTGAGGCTAGGGGACTACTCTTTGTAGGGCCAGGCGCCGACGACAGCCGCCACCAGAGCAACTGGTAGATTAGCAGCCACAGGTCCCACGAGTGCTCCTAGTGGTACGGCCCCCACCGCGGCCCAGACAACATCAACCAAAGTGCCGTAGAACCACATGGCAAACCCAGCCAGGGCAGCGGTCCTCGGCCCCGGCCCGTAGCGCGGACGGATGGCCGCGTAGAGCCACATGGTCGAGATCCCCAGCAACAGGGGCGTGATCATCACTAATCCGCGCAAACCAGGGCTGGTTCCCGGAATGTGGTGGCCACCCGGCAGCGTTGGCGGCTGGTCGTGGAAACCCGGCAGCGCTGCCAAGAGATCTCTCCCGACGAGAGGAAGTACAATCGCAGACACCACGCCCCAAACCGCGCCGGCCAACAACCCACAAAGAACAACTCGTCCCCAGTCAATTTTTCCCATCTTGCCCTCCCGCGCGATGGACCACGCTTCTGCTCATTCCCCCTACGTCCGGATAACACTGCGGATGAGCTGCGAGCCTTCCGCACCGATCGAGATCACAGCTGTGGCTCGTCAGCTCCATCCGCTTGTTGGGCAACGCCCTGATTCTCCCACGTGCAGGCTAAGGCGCTCCTACTGCCAGTAACTCTTGCCGCGCCGGAGGGCGACAGACCCCTGAGGTGAGTCAGCAAACGCGCCGTTGTTGAAGCGGCCCTCTAACGCGGTGGGACCCACTGTGCCTCGGAACTGGAGTGTTACGCCGCCAGCAGGGAATGAGAATGCGATCTGAGAACCATCGAGCTGGACCGGCACTACCACGGGTACTTCAGGGACGCCCTCCGCGATCTGGATGACTGCCATATAGCCGGCCCGCGTGTAGATGAGCAGGACTTCCAGGCCCACAACGTCTCCACCGTCCTCGTTGTAGTGGAGGTTGGTGAAGACGCCCGTCACCCGGGTCGGCCGAAGGGACTGCTCTGGTGAGGTGGGTGCAGGGCTCGCGAGAGCAACGCCAAGAGTTAGGCCGGCAAGCGACAGAGGCATGCGCATCCTCGAGTCCCTCCTACGTTGCCCAACACTGGAGATAAGACAATATGGAGTGACCGGCTCGCGATCGTATAGTCGCGGGTTGATGCGC
>CAYZLC010000168.1:0-4170 GCA_964479365.1 uncultured Dehalococcoidia bacterium | reverse complement strand
AGGGGCTTCGTGTCCAGCCAACCGTCGAGCAGCAGGCCACCGACGATTCCTCCAACTATGCATACCGCGAAATACCAGCCGATGCCCAGAAGGCGGACAGCCGGCGGCATCTTCGTCAGCACGACGACGGCCCCCGCCGATTGCGAATATTATCACAATCAAAAGAGTATGAACAAGGAGCCAAGTGTAGGAGCAAGCACGCCTCCGGAACCGTGGCTGATTATAACGGAAGAAACGAAGGGTAAGGAGCCAGGGGTTCTGGACCTAAGCCTCTTTTTTGCCGAAGTCTTCCAGGTCCAGACCCTCGATTACGTCACGGAAGGGGCTCAGCTTTTCGAGCTCCTCGGGCGAGACCTCGGTCGCGGCCTCGCGTGTTTCACCTGTGATCGCCTCCAGGGTCTGGCCTTCCTGGTCCAGTTTGACGCCCGCCTTTTCGAGCACGGACTCGTCGGCAAAGATAGGCACCTGTACGCGGACGGCGAGCGCGATGGCGTCGCTCGGGCGCGAGTCGATCTCCATGACGCGGCCATCGATCTGGAGCATGATGCGGGCAAAGAAGGTGTCGTTTGAGAGATCGTTGACGATCACGTAGTCGATGCTGGCGCCGAGCGAATCGATTATGGAGCGGAGGAGGTCGTGGGTGAGGGGTCTCGCGACCGACACCTCCTGGAGACGGACGGCTATGGCGTCGGCTTCGGCGGGCCCGATCCAGATCGGAAGGTAGCGGTCGGACTCTTTCTCCTTCAAGATGACCACGCGCTGATAGTTCATCAGGCTCACGCGTATACTTTCGATGGTCATCTCGATCACACTGCCACCTCCCAGCGTCGATGCTACTTAACTGTAGACCGCCGCGCGTTAGGGTGTCAATGTGAAACGAGCGGCGTGCTAGCTACGCACCTGTTGCCGCGGGCGGGGTGGCGTACCTGCCCCACCGGCCTGCTCCTGACGGGCCACGATGGCGCTGGCAACGGCGACAGCGGCTACCACCGCAGCGATCATCAGCAGGACGGCCGGGACCTTGACGAGGTCCGTGACGGCTCCCACGACCAGAAGTGGCATCAGTGAGATGAAGTTGACGGACACCACCTCGGTGGCGAAGATACGGCCTCGCATCTCCGGCGGCACCCGCTCGTGCAGCACCGTTTGGGCGGGAGCGTTCAGCAAGGCGTAGAAGAACCCCATGGGCGCAGCGATGGCCATCGTCAGCAGCTGCAACAGCGAGAAACGTAGCTGGCGCACGACCTCCTCGGTGCCCGGAGCGGCGTGAGTAATCTCGGCAAGGGGTTTGACCAGCGCCAACAACGCCAGGCACACCGCGACGCCGCCGAGGCCGATTACGACTACCCGGCCTTTCCCCCTCTTCGTGAACCAAAGTATGAAGCGCTGCCCAACGAGAGCGCCGATTGCCGCAGGCGCGAACACTACCGCGGCGTTATCGGGTGGCACCTCCAGCACGTCGTGCATGTAGCGAGGAATAAGCATCGCGAAGAGAAGGACAAGCGTGCTGCTCGTGATTAACTGGCCGAGCGCGAGCAGCGAATAGCGGTCAGAGGCGAGCACCTCCATCGTCTCGCGAAGGTCGGTCGGTATGCCGCCGAAGATGGCGCCTTGAGGCAGCTCCTCACGCGCCTCGCGCACGACATTGAGGGTCGAGGCCAGCCAAGCCGCTGTCAGGAACATGACCGTGGCTGTGATGAACATACCGTCCGGTCCAACGCTCTTGAGGAGGATCGGTGCGAGGAAGACCATGCCAACGAGCTGAGACGCAGTCAGTGTGAAATTGTAGAGGCTGTTGGCCGGAACGAGCCGCTCCTTCGAAACCATCGACGGCATGAGCGAGATGACAGCAGGGTTGAAGAAGAGCCCCACAGTCGCGAGACCGATGCTGATAGCGTAGATAGTCAGTTCATTGTCGTGGAAGAAAAAGAACAATACGCACGCGGCGGCCCGAAGCAGCGCCGCGGCGACGAGCACACGGTCCTTTCTCGTGCGATCGAGGACGATGCCCACGACGAAGCCCATCGGGATCGAAGGCAGGATGAAGCACAAGACGAGCACGCTGGTGGCGATGGAGGAGCCGGTGATCTGGAAAACGATGACGAGTAGGCTGAACAGGACCGCGTTCTGCGCAGTTTGCGTTAGACCCTGGCTGAGCCACAAGCTTGCGAAGCGGCGATCCGCGAGCAACGCTCGTGATTTGATCACCTGACGTAATGGTGGCTGCTCGTAGGTTGCCATCAGATCGCCTCAGCCTCTTCCGGTCCGCGCGAGACGAACGTCTTCACGCGCCTCTCGAAGATGCTACGAGCAAGGAGCACGCGTCTAGAGCAAGTGCGGCATCGAATGCCGATGTCGGCGCCAAGCCGAACCACGTCCCACTCGTACCCCCCGCACGGGTGCACTTTTCTGAGGCGAACCACGTCGCCGAGGCGTATCTCGAGGACCACGAATCACCGCCGGGCGAGGGCCGCCTCGCGCATCAGGTTGATGCGGCTGCGCAGTTTCTGCGCGGCCTGGCGGGCCGCTTTGCCATAGCCGTCACCCTTCGCTGCGTAGAGCACACCGCGCGAGGCGTTGAGTATGAACCCGCCGCCGTTCGCGTCCATTGCCACCTGCACGGCGGCCTCCAAGTCACCCTCCTGAGCGCCTACGCCCGGCACGAGTATCCACATCTCAGGACAGATCTCACGCACACGCTCAATCTGCTCCGGCCAGGTCGCACCCGCTACGAGCCCAACATTGCCATGGGTGTTCCAATCGCGTGCTCGCTCGGCCACCGCCTCGTAGACGAGACGGCCATCGTCGAGCCTGATGTCTTGCAGATCGCCCGCCCCCGGGTTGGAGCCGCGGCACCAGATAAAGACGCCGCGATCCGCATAGTCGATGAAGGGCTGCACCGCATCGCGGCCACCGTACGGGTTCACGGTGGCCGCATCGAACTTGTAGACATCGAACAGCGCGCGGGCGTAGAAGCGGGCTGTATTGCCTATATCCCCGCGTTTGGCGTCGGCGATGATGGGGATGTGCTTTGGCACGGAGCGGAGCGACTCGAGCATGATCTGCATCCCTCCGAGCCCCAGTGCTTCGAAGAATGCCAGGTTGGGCTTATAGGCGCAGGCAACGTCGCTTGTGGCGTCCACGACCTCCTGGAGGAAGGAGGGGATATGCGGGTGGGGCATTAGCTCCGGGTCCGGGTCGAGCCCGATACAGAGGAAGCTGTTATTCGACTCCGTTGCCGCCTTGAGCTTGCCGGCGAACATCGAGGTCAACCGAGCCCGATGCGCACGCCCGTCGTCAACGAAATCGCGCGCCCTGTTGTCGCTGGTTTCAAGTACTCGCCTTCACCGCATGATATGAGGAGCGAGGAGCGAGGAGCAAGGAGCTAGAAGTAGGAAGGACGAAATAATACGAGTGGCGAGCGAAGGCGAGATGGGCGATGCGCATTGACGTAGCGCTGCTCCCCGGCCAGATTGGCGACCACTCTCGTACGGTCTGTGTCGTTGTGGACGTCCTGCGCGCCTCCTCAAGCATCGTCACCCTCTTCGAACGCGGCGCTTCGCCGGTCATCGCTGCCGCCAGCATCGAGAATGCAAGGGCGCTCCATGAGCGTCTGCCGGGGTACCTGCTCTGCGGCGAAAAGGACGGGCTGCCGCCTGCAGGGTTCGACTACGGCAACTCACCGGCCGAGTTCTCCCGTTTCGACCTTGAGGGCCGCCGGCGCCATCCTCGCGACCTCCAACGGAACTCGCATGCTGGCCACCCTGGCGAAAGCGCCGGCCGTGCTTGTTGGCTGTCTATTGAATCGTACAGCGATCGCGGAGGCGGCCCTGCTCGTCGCGCAGGAACGTGGCCTCGACATCGCGGCGGTCTGCTCGGCTGCGTACGGAGGGTCTACCTTTGTGATCGAGGACGCGCTCGGGGCGGGCGCGATCATTGACGCCTGCCTGAGAGTTGACGCGTCCGTGGAGGCCTCCGACGCGGCGCGCTTCGCCGCCGATGCGTTCGTGACCGCGGCGCGCGATCTGCCGGCGGCGGTCGCTTCAGCGCATCACGCCCGGGAGCTAAGTGAGGCCGGGTTCACTGAGGATGTGAGTTACTGCGCGCGGCTGGACGTCTCCACGGTGGCGCCGCTGCTGACGCGAGGCGAGGACGGCGTGCTCACGTTGA
>CAYZLC010000167.1:0-4171 GCA_964479365.1 uncultured Dehalococcoidia bacterium | reverse complement strand
GGTCGAGCGGGTACTTCGGGCGTTCCTCACCTGTGGCCTGGTCGAGCATGGGTACGTCGTCACACAATCGGTACTATCACTGCACCACGCCCACGCCGTCGGAAGTGAAGATCATCACGCGACGGCACCATCCGCTGCAAGGACAGACCTTCGAGGTACTGCACACTGGCCGTCGCCAGTTGGTCATCCGTGCGCTCGACGGACTCTCGATGAGACTGCCGAGAGCGTGGACGGATCAGGTCGGCCTCCGGCCAGCGTCACTGACGGCGCCCCCGAGGGGGCGCTGGGGGCTAGGCGCCCCCAGCCCCCCGACAACTGCGCTCAGCGACCCAAACGCTGATCCGTCCCATGGGTCCCTTCTCACGAGCAGGCCCGGGTCAGTTCTGACGAGCGGCGAAGCCCCGGTCGACGGGCTCGAAGCCTTCCTGCCGGCCGAGTTCACGGTGGCCTACCTCACCGACGCTCCCGGCATCTCCTTGGCCACGGTAACGGACGAGTCCTCACTGTTCTCGTTGCCCAAGACGTTGGTCATCCCGGCGGTGGAACACGTCCACACCGCCTCGTCAACGTCTCGGGCCGCCTACCTACTGGTGGCTGGTTTTCAGGTGTCCATCAGTGGCCCGTTTTGCGTGTCCACCGAGGCGCGAGCCACACGCCGAGTGAGGTCCTCACCAATGATTTCGCGCGCGAGAGTTTTATCCCTTCTTAAGCGTGCACACGAGAAAAATCGGTCGATCCGAGTTCGAGTAAACTCTCTCGAACTCGACGGGCGGCTTCCAGGGCAGGTCGGTCAAACGGAACTCTGAAAGCGAAACAATCCGGAGCCCCGCACCGGAGGCGCTGCGCCGCAGCTCCATGACCGGGTGCTTGTGGGTTTCGATCGCGATCTGTCCCACCTCGGTGGGGATGGATACGTTCACATACGGGTGATCGGGGTGCACATCCGAGATGAGGCAATCACCGCCGGCCCTGAGAAGCCTGTGAAACTCTCTAAACGCAGCCGGGATGTCCCGCACGTGACTCAGCACGCGCGTCGACAGGAGCCAGTCAAATCGTTCGCTCGCGAACGGAAGGTTCACCGCGTCTGCCTGAACGCTCCCGACGAGGCACCCGCGGAAAGCGAGACTCCTTTCACGGAACTCCTCTACCATCCTGAGGCTCAGGTCGATGCCAATATACCGCTGCTTGGCACCTGCGATCTCTGGAAGGTAGGAGCCCGTTCCGGCACCCACGTCCAAGCCGAATCCGGGCCGAAGGCTCCGAAGCCATGCCTCCACGAGGGGAGCCTCGTTGCGGCGCCAGAAAGTGAACCAGCGCCACCGCTCGTAGCGGGAGGACGCGATGTCGTACCCTTCGCGGGCGCCGTACACCTACTTCGCCCGAGCCATCTGGGCCTTGAGCGCGCCCACCTCGTGCTTCAGCTCTTCGATCTGCTTCAGTGCCACGGCATTCTCGGACTGCTGCTTTTGCTGTTCCATCAAGAGCTTCAGTGTGTCCTGGGCGGCCTGCAGGTCCCTCCGCAGCAGCGCATCCTCGATCCGATATGAGGTCGTCGTGGCCCCGGTCTTCTCCCACACCCATCTTGAGATGAGCGGCTCCATTGTCGCCCACAATAGGAGCAGACCCACGAGAACGCCACCCAAGACGAGAGATCGCCTGAGGGCCTCTGCGGCCTTCTTGACTGCCCGATCTTCGATCTCCGCGACATTCAGAAACGAGCGCTGGTACGCGGTCGCTGACCTTGCGAGCTGTGCCGCGTAGGCGACATCGTCGAAGGCCTGATTCTTGGGCTGGACAGGCTTGGCGGACAAGGTGTGGAACACTATCTTTGCCACGGGTTCTCCCTTGGCAATCGAGATCCGCTTGGATGAGAAGTTCAAGAGGAAGCAGCTCAAGGGCCCCTGATAGCCCGGCTCGACGATCGCGGCGTTCAAGAGCATCATGCCCTGTCGGGCGAGACGGTTGAGCGGTGTGTAGCTCGCACACAGGTCGTCTGGCATGTTGATCACTTCGCTGGTCATTACGATGAGCGTCTCGGCGGGACCGATGTCCCAAAGCAGCCGATTGCGCCGCCCTTGCGGGCCGAGGAGACGCTCTTCGCCGCTCTCGGCCGCGAACACGCGACCCGCCCTGAGCGTGTAAGCGCAGTTCACGACCTGAGTGGGATCGTGACCTTCGATGAGCGCCGGCGTGACGGCCACACGGATGTTGATTTGTGCGTCGTTCAGGATCATCGCTTCTCTCCGCGAGTTGTTGACGGATTCTACCTCGACCAAGCGCGTGTCACTTCCGGGGTCGGTGCCTAGGATCTCTTGGTTCGGAGCCAGCGATCGGGCGCGACAGCCTCAGCAAACGAGGGACTCCGTATTGAGAAGGCGAGAGAGCGACGCCTACACCCAGGTGTCAGACCCCAAATTTGCCAGCCATTTCTTCGCCGTCCATCGTGATGCGGTACAGGGGTGGCTTTTGGGCGTGCGCTCGATCATAACAATCGCCATAGTCGCCCTCCGTCGCTGATCTCCGAACCCGTGAGGCCTTCGGCGGTTGCTCCATAGTCGCGCGGGGCGGGAGGGGCACTGCGGGCACCGCGGCCCTCCGCACGCCAACTGCATTGACCGAGCTGTCTTTGGCGGCGTCGGATGCGGTGTTCTGACACTCACGTCCGCTGCAGGCCAAGGGCAATCACAGCGGATGTCATCAGGAAGCCCACTACTACCAAAAGCCAGAACGGGCTCTGTCGGATCATGGTGAGACATCGAACTGAGTGGATTTCTCCTGTCTGCCATCCCCCGTTTCCGTCGTTAGTTGGACTGTCACGAGTTCTCGTGAGCCCCGCCACTCGCTTGCTTGAGCGAAGGACGGGTGGGCGGTCCTAACACATGGAGCCACTCGTCGAGCCTGTCGCGGCTTATCGCTTGGGCCAGATCCGCGCAGAAGTAGCGTGTTCCATCGATCGCGCGTGTCGCCAGCATGTCTTGGAACTGCCGACTGCCCTCGTCGTCGGTCAGAATGACCGCGCGGGCCTCCGAGGCGCCGCCATGGAACGCGATCGCGCGCCTGAGATCCGTGGATCCGCCGGAGAGCGGGGTGTCGCTCGTTGACCCGGCGACCTCGGCGCAGGCCGCCGCCCACTTGAACCAGCGGCTGAAGTGGCACCCGAACGAGGCGAGCTGGTCGAGGATTCTGAGGAGCCGGTCGACCCCGGCCTCACGCGTGCTGCCGGAGACGTCGATGAGAACGTCGATGCCTTCAAGGGACGCGGCGGCCCGGATCGCCTCGCGAACCTCGGGCGGCGTCTGTCCCGGCGCGAAGTCGTCGACAAGAAAGATGCGCGTTGGCCCGGTCGTTTCGGTGTAGACCTGCCCGTGGAGCATTTTGGCGCCGAACGGCGAGTAGTTCGCCACGCAGACCACCGGAGCGCCTGTCGTCGCGTACATCCTCGCGATCTGCTTCTCCTCCGAGCCTTGCGCCAGATGGCGGTCTTTGAGTTCGAGGAGCGCGAGGTCGCGCGAGCGGCTGGCGGTCTCCCACCGCAGGCGAACGTCTGGCTCGATGTGTTTCTGCCCGAAGCGCTTCGCGGCCTCGGGCGCAAGCTTGGTCTTCAGCTGAAACCAGATCGAGAGGTTGCCATCCTTGAGGTCGACGGCTGCAACCGGACGGGCAGCCTCCCCGCCGACGAGCATCCACGAGAAGGTGTCCGCGGCGTCCTCACGCGGCACGAGGATCGGCCGCGGCCGGCACCATTCCGGAAGAGCTTCGCGCATCCAGAGGATCGACCAAACCTCGAAGAGGCGCCAGCGATGCTTCCAGAACGGCAGGAACACCTGGTCCACAACATCGATCCAGTCCTGGGCGGAGATCTCCTGGGGCGGGAAACAAAGATCATAGGCCTGCAGGAATGCGTACGTATCGTCGCGTTCACGATCTGGGTTGAAGACCAGCTCTTGGTCGCCGTCGTTTTCTTCGTGAGCGAAGGCCGCAATGTGCCGCAACAGCTCTTCAACGTACTGGCCCTGCACCAGGGTGCCGCTCTCGGTGCCGCGCTCGAAGAAGTCGCTAAGCTGCTGAGCCGTGGGGTTCGCGACCGTGCCACCGTCCGAGCCCGGCACGCTGGCCGGGCTCAGCGCGCGTTCCCAGTCGCGTTCGTCCCGGACGTAGAGGACCGGGTAGT
>CAYZLC010000166.1:0-4189 GCA_964479365.1 uncultured Dehalococcoidia bacterium | reverse complement strand
TGTGCCTGAGACGATCGGCTCGACGCCGCGCCGCATCAATCCTTAATCGTTAGGCTGTAACAATGCGTTCTTCTGACTCTTGTGCGTTGAGGTAGGAATAGCCAAGACATAGGATTAACGCAACTCATTTATCTTAAGGAGGCATTCATGATTCGCAAGTCACGCACACAACCAACGCTCAAGCCTGATCCCCATACTTCACCCCGCAAGGGCCGGCACTTTCTGCGTGCCGCTGTGGTTCCCAAAACGACTGTTCAAGTGGGGGAGCCTGTCCGGATCCAGGCCAGACTGCGGGCCGGCGCACCAGAGGAAGTGACAGCGCGGATAGCCGGAGCCATCGGACTTGATCGGTACGTCAGCTTTGATTCGCCCGGCTCGCACAAGGTACCGCTGATCATTGCCCATCCTGACGGCAGGCAGGATCGAACCGAGGTGGAGTTTGAAGTGGTGGAGAACCTGGGTATTCATCCCTACCCGATACTCACAGTGAGGCAGGAGCCGTCAAACCCGTTCATGCTTCACGTAAGCGTGAAGAACGTGGACGCTGTCCATCGCCCGGGCGTCAGGTATGAGTGGGAGATTGCCGGGCACGGCGCCTACATACTGGAGCGTCCGTTCTTTGTGCTTGACTGCGAGCGCCTCATCAACCCCAAGGACCTGCTGATTCCGTTTGATCTGCTCTTCACCGTCATCTACCCAGATGGAGAGCGCCGGACTGCAAAGGAAAGTTTTCGGGTCTTCAATGACTACGCCTGGTTCAAGTCTCGCGGCGTCCTCAAGCCCAGGCTCTCTTACGACTACCGGGCCAGGGGAGCAGGTCTTCATCTGGCTGCCTCTTGCGTTATCATCAACGATGATGATGAGTACATCGAGATTACCGGACGGCAAATCGAAATCCTGTATGACGATGCCGACCGCGTCATCGTGCCCGGCCCACTCGAACCGATGGACGCCGTTCTCCCCCCGAGATCGCAGCGCGAGTTTGATTGCGCATTGCTGCGCCGCAAGTTACCCCAGGCGACGCTCGGGTATGCGGTTCACTTCCACGGCCGGACACGCTCCGGGCTTAAGGTAGAGGCAAGCGCTTATTTCGAGCACTATTCCTATCAAACAAAGTGGTGGTCCGACGTAACGAGCTTGCATGCCGTAGACCTGCTCAATGAAGTCAAGGCGGCGCTTGCGGAGAGCGCAGCTAGCCCACGTCCACCCACGCCCCGTGTCGCGCTGAGCGCGAATGGGAGCAGGATCCGGGAGACGATGGAGCGCTCAGAGGCCGAGTTGCACGCTGTGCCCGCAGCGGTGCCTGCTGCCTTGGCCCCGTTTGCACAACAGACTACACCCGGACTGACACTGACGGCTGTACGCAACTATGTAGAAGCGATGCGGCCAATGTGGACCCCGTCCGAGGCAGCGAAACGCGACAAAGGGCTGTACGCCATCGTTGGGGCGGGCCAAACTCTTTACGATCAGGGGAACGACGAGACCTTCTTTCTTGGCAAGCAATGCCTACTGGATGAGGGTCCGCCCACAGATGACCTCTTCTGCAAGAGCTCCGGGAAAAGCGGCCAGGTATTCGTTCCAGCACGGATCATGAACGGGAAGAAGGGTGACGTCGTGCTGTTGCCCGGCGGACCGATTGGCATTATTGGCAAGTTACTGCTGGCCTTGAACCCGCCCCAGTTCTTTTCCCACTGCGGGATCATGACAGGCAACTTCTACAAAGTACGCCATGCGACTGCGTCGGAAGATTGGGTCGAGGATCAGGTCACCGGTAAGATCTTTGACTCCGATCGCGGGACGCAAGGTTTTGACCCCGAGGGCCTGAAGTATATTTGGCCCGGTACGGTAGATCAGACCGTCGATCAGGCGTTTCACGGCTCTTATTTTGTGTATGAGACCCGCGATGGAAAGCACAAGAAGCCGTACAAAATTGAGGCATTCAGCAACGATCCCGTGTTTTTCATGGAGCACGATCGCCACGTCGTTTTTCCACTCGTACTCAAGCCAGATCCGTTGCTCGAGGGGGATCCGGAGTTTGCGCATGTCCGGCCGACACTGCACAAGGTGGCTGAGAAGGCGAAGCAGATCAATGGCCACTACCGGTTCTTCTGCTACTCCAACGGAGCGATCTCGCTGAAGGATGATACCGCACACCTTGCGCCTGATCAGGGACCTACCTGGTGGGCCTCCGGGACGAGGCCGATGGTTTGTTCGTCGCTGGTGCTGGCAGCGGTTGATGATGTTACTGACGTCAAGATTCACATGGAGGGGGAGGGCACTTTTACGACAGAACAAGATCTGGAAAAAACGCCCTCCGCTACTCCGCCAGGGGCAAAAGCGCCGGACGAGGACGCGTTGGTCGACCCCCTGACGCGGGATGGTATGTACTTCTATACTGCTCAGGAGCGCCTGCAGGCAGCAGAAGCCCTGTACGCCAAAATGTACGAAAAGGTGCTGGGCAAGTCAGGAGACGTGGGCCGATTCCTCACGGATGCACCGGACGATGCTGCCAACCAGATCTGCAACACGTTTGCCTTTGACTACAGTGGACGCGAGTTCGATGACGAAGATGCCAAAGATTCAGAAAAGTGGCGCAACCCGGGCGACGGCCGTGCAGTCAGCCCGGATGACATGCTCACGTTCTGGGATCCCCCAACCCCCTCAAAGGATCCCATACACGGTCTATACGGCTCAGCCCACCGCATGGTCTTTCGGGATGGCCTGCTTGAAGAGCGCGAAATTGGCGTCTGGGTAATACGCGAGAAGATCGGCAAGCTGATCGTCACCGTGTCACACCAGGGTAATCCCATTGCGGGTGCCGATGTGAAGGTCGGCGGACAAGTTGTTGTGACCAACGGAAGTGGCGTAGCAGTCGTGGATTTGCCCGAGGGGGCCTACACGGTGGAAGCCGGTGTGCTGATGAACGGGCTTTTCTTCGAGGGGCGTGCACCCGCACATGTCACGGATCGAGGCAGCACCAGCGTAACGGTTGTGCTCAACGACCCTCCGGAATTCAACCGCATTGTCGTCATCGGTGGGAATATAGAAATCAAAGACGAAGAAAATTTTGGCTCAGACGAGATTCTTCACGGGACCTTCAATGTGGATGCCGTCCGACTGAAGCCTTTGAACAGGCAGCAGTCAGCGTCGTATGTACGAAAGTGGGGAGGAGAGATCCGAGTCGAGGTTCAATTTGATTTGACCTGGAATGCCGACCTCTCTGTCACGGTCGTGTCTAGGGTCAAGCTTTTTGAGGGCGTGAGCGAGGAAACAGATGACCTGGACGGCGAAGGGGGCGACATGGTGATAGTGGGCAAGGACGCCTTGAACGTGCCAATGCACGTGTATGTCCGAAACGATGATGAAGACGATGATGACCATGTCATCCTTGACATCTTGATTTCAAACTTCGTCGACTTGTGATGAGGCTTGGCTGCTCGGGAAGCGATTCTCGGCGGGCACCTGCAACTCGTAACTCGTAAGGCACAATAGCTTTAGCGTATTGCTCCGCATGAAGGCAGGATATGCGGAGTTCATCCAGACTAACATTGCGCTCAACCGGCGCGCGGCCATGTGGGCCGTTTCTCATTTTTCATGCTTTCGCGGGCTGCGCCCGGTTAGCCTTACGTTAGAGGGTATCAGGAAGTCCGCGCATGGTCTACGAACGCCTCTATCCAGCAGAACTGGGGTCAGGTCTTGCAATACCACATTCCTGGCCTACCGCGTTGCACACCGACCGCGCTCCGCGCTGGACTCATGGCGGTTCGGGCATGGTCAGGCTCTTGCAGTCGTTCAGGCTCTTCCGACACCCGCGCGGCGGGTGAACGAGACCGTTAGGTTGCGGATATTGCTGGCGCACAAGGCCAATGGCTCAATCGAGTCGGCGGGCGTTTTCTCCAACTCAACGATGAGCGGCTCCGTAGGCCGTAGGACTACCCTACGGCCTTTTACTTTCTTGGGGCTGCCAAGAGCTTCGAGTAAAATATTCGGTATGGAGGTGGAGATATGACCAAAATCGTTACCATCGAGCAAATGAAAGCGATTGAAGCCGCCGCCGACAAAGCCGGCGTGTCTTACGCCATGATGATGGAAGCCGCCGGGACTGCCGTGGCGCAGGCGGTGCTGGCCCGGCTGGAGAACCCCGCCGACCACAAAGTGGTGATCCTGTGCGGCTCCGGCAACAACGGCG
>CAYZLC010000165.1:0-4236 GCA_964479365.1 uncultured Dehalococcoidia bacterium | reverse complement strand
AGGCCGGCCCAGCCATCGGCCGGAGGCGGCGGACGACGCGTGGCGCAAGTGCATCACCTGGTTCGACCGCTTTCTCAAGCAGTGACCGACGTCGTCGGGCCGGGCAGCCTGAAGCTCATCACGGGCTGGTCGCCGGATCGATCGCTGCGCGATGCGCTGCACGAATCGCTGCGCGCGCACGTCGCCGAGAGCGACGTGCGTCCCCTCTGCGGCGAATCGTTCCTGGCCTTTACCGACGCCGAGCCCGCGACGATCCGTGACTGGCTGGCGCCGGCGCTATCGGACGGCGAATCGGTCTTCGTCGTGGAGTTCGAACGCTGGTCTAGCAGCGGCTCTTCGATTGATCGCGACTGGCTGCTGCGCCGCGGCCACTAGCGTCGCCGGCGCGATGCTCGCTTTTTCAGCAGCCGTCCGTACGCTTGCACTGCGCCTTCGTAAGCGCCTTCACGCGCCAGGGCATAGTGGATCGGCACGCGGTACCGGCGGTAGAGCCCCCATGCCCGCAGCCAGAAGGCCATCGAGTGCCCATCGTCCGGGGAACCCAGCCAGTGAGCCAGCTCGTGGCAGAGCACGAGCCGCTGGTCAGTGGGATCGCGTCCTGCGGCGATCGACACGCCGCTGGTGTCCCTGTCGGGCTGAACGTCCGCCGATCCCGCCGAGCGCAGCCTGCGCGCACGACGCCAGCGCAGCGTCGGCGGGCGGCGCCGCCGTAAGCGCGCCACATCCTTAACGATGCGCTCAGCCCAGGCTGGGGCGCTCACTTGACGGCGCTCTCCTTCGGTTCAAGAGCTGTCAACTCGGGAGTGCTTCGCGCCCTCCCAGGTAGGGCCGCAGCGCCTCCGGCACGCGCACCGCGCCGTCCTCGCGCTGGTGCACCTCCAGCAGCGGCGCCAGGATGCGCGGCGTGGCGATTGCGGTGTTGTTCAACGTGTATGCGTGGCGCACCTTGCCCTCCTCGTCGCGATAGCGCAGGCCGGCGCGGCGGGCCTGCCAGTCGTACAGCTCCGAGACCGTGTGCGTCTCCAGGTAGCGCTGCTGGCTCGGCAGCCAGCACTCGATATCCCAGGCGCGCACTTTGCCCACCCCCATCTCGCCCGTGCACAGCCGGACGATACGGTACGGCAGCTCCAGCGCCTGCACCAGCGCCTCCGCGTTCGAGAGGATCGTCTCGAACCAGCGCGCGGACTCTCCTCTATCGGCGCGGCACATGACGTACTGCTCTACCTTGAAGAACTGGTGGACTCGCAGCAGCCCGCGCACGTCGCGGCCGGCGGCGCCCGCCTCGCGCCGGAAGCACGGCGAGAAGCCGCAGTACAGGACAGGCAGCTCGGCCGCCGGCAGGATCTCGTCGCTGTGCAGGAAGTTCAGGCCGACCTCGGCGGTGCCCGAGAGGAAGAGGTCCTCCTCCACGCGATAGACGTCCTCGCGGCCCGCCGGGAAGTGCCCCGTGCCGATGAACGCCGCCTCGCGCGCGAGCGCCGGCACGCCGACGAGCGTGAACCCGCGTTCGACGAGATGATCGATCGCCATGCGCCAGATGGCGAACTCCAGCAGGGCCGCCTGACCTTTCAGCGCGTACGTCCGCGACCCGGCCAGCTTGCCCGCGCGCTGGAACTCCGCCCAGCCGTGCTGCTCCAGCAGATCGACGTGGTCGCGCGGCGGAAAGGAGAAGCGCGGCGGCTCGCCCCAGCGGCGCAGCTCGACGTTGGCCTCTTCGTCCCGCCCGACGGGCTCGTCTTCAGCGGGGATGTTGGGTACCAGCAGGAGCTGCTGGTCGAGCTGCTCCTGTTTCTCGCGCAGCGCCGGCTCCAACTCCTTGAGCTGCTGGCCGACTTCGCGGCTGCGCGCGATCAGCGGGGCGCGCTCGCTCTCGCCGGCGCGGCCGGCCTCCTTGGAGAGTACGTTGCGATCGTGGCGGAGCTGCTCCACCTGCATGAGCACCGCCTTCACGTCGGCGTGCAGGGCGAGCAGGCGGTCGAGGTCGAGATCGACGCCCTTCGCCTCGATGGCGCGCTTTACGACATCGGGGTGCTCGACGATGAAGTCCATGTCCAGCAT
The DNA here is from genome assembly GCA_964479365.1 of uncultured Dehalococcoidia bacterium. GTDB lineage: Bacteria > Chloroflexota > Dehalococcoidia > SM23-28-2 > RBG-16-64-32 > CF-163. The sequence continues at coordinate 2,178 of CAYZLC010000165.1, read as the reverse complement.
ACGGCGCGTCGCTCCCGAGGGCGGAAGGCCCTCGGATAGATGCTACTCGGATGGCGCGGCTGGCGCTACGGCTTGCGGGGCAGCTTGAGCTGCATGGCCGTGAGTGCATCGAGCGTGCGGTCCGGCACCACCGCGGCCAGCACCCGCTGCACCGTCGCGTCGAAGCCGACGACGTAGCGGGTACGCGGGCGCCCGGACGTGAGCGCGTGTTCCACCGACTTGGCGACGCGGTCGGGCGGAATGCCGGCCGCCTCGAACTTGTGGGCAGCTTCCCGCAGGGCGTTGAATGCCTTGCCGTAGCGCATGATCGCTTCTTCGGGCAGGTTCTTTTCCTGCTCGTCGGCGTCGGCCATACCTTTCTGCCAGATGGGCGTAGCGATGCTACCCGGCTCGACCAGCGCGACGGGGATATTCCACGGCCGTAGCTCCTGGCGCAGACAGTCGCTGAGCGCCTCCATGGCGTGCTTGGACGCCGCGTACGGCCCGAGGAACGGCGTGGCGAACTTCCCCGCGATGGAGCCGATGAAGACGATACGCCCGTGTCCCTTTCGGACCAGCTCCAGGAACGCTCGCGTCACCGCGATCTGGCCGACGACGTTCACGTCGAGCTGCTTCCGTAGGTCGTCGGACGTAAGGTACTCCAGCGGGCCGTTGATGCTGACCCCCGCGTTGTTCACGACACCCTGCAGCCCGGCCGCGCCCACGGCATCCGCGACGGTCTTCGCCGCAGCGTCGATCTGCGCCTGATCGGTAACGTCGAGTATTACGGGTACCAGCCGATCGGACGCCTCGGACTTCAGCCGCAGCGCGTCCGCCTCTTTGCGCACGCCGGCGAAGACGCGCCAGCCCGCTTTATCGAGCCGCAGCGCGCACGCCTCGCCGATGCCGGTCGAGGCGCCGGTGATGATCGCGGTTCGTGTGCCTGTTCGGTTGGTTGTCATGCGATTCCTCCGCATCTGTAGATTCGATCTGGCAGTTCGTTTTGCAAAAACGCCCTTTTCGGGCCGCGTTATGTTCAGTCGTTGCAAGAGCCGGTCGTGCGTACCAGACCAGCGCACGAGTCATGGGAAGATAGTACTACATAGGCCGTGAATCACGAAGGGGCGGCGACACGGGAGGCCAGATCCTTCGGCCTCCACCGCCCCAACCCTTCTACCCCACACGCCTCAGGATGACAGAACGCTGGCGAGCTAATTCCGCCAGCGTTTAGTCGATGTCCACCATTCTGATGAAGTCAGCCTCGCCGAGAATCCGGAGTGGCTGCCCGGATAGAATCAGAGATTCCGCTTTGCGGTGTTTGGAGCTTAGTTGGGTACCAGCTAGGCGGCGGAGGTCTTGGTCTCCGACCACTAGCAACGTCGTCTTCGTCGTGACGGATGTCGCTACATCGCACCCTATTGATGCTGCGAGATCAGCCGCTTCACGACGGGGGATCGTAAGCGCACCAGTGAAAACGATAACTTCACCAGCAAGTGGGCCTTGTGGATTCCCTGTCAGCTTGATCTGAGAGGACGAGTTGCCCTCCGAAGAGATTCGGGCCAACCAGTCTTCGACGGATAGCCCAGTTTCCGCCATGGCATGTGCAAGGATCATGCCCGCCACCCGGGCATCTTCGTCTGCTCTGTGATGGACAAAGGTGATCCCGCACCATCGGGCCATATCGGCGAGGCCATAGCCAGACTTCGCAAACTGAGTCCAAGTGCGCCGAACGACGCGGGCAGTATCAAGCCAGCGACACTCGATTGCTGGGAGCTGGTACCTTTCAGTGGCGCGAGCCATAGCGAGCCGGTCGAACGCGGTATGGGACACGACGATCTTTCCGTTGAGGAGAGGCCTGAGCGACTCCATCGCTACGGGAAAAGCGCCACAACCGCTTACGCTGGACTCGTCGATACCGTGAATCGAAACGTTGACGGGGTTAAACTCGTCCTCAGGATCGACAAGTGTCTGGAACGTGTGCGATGGCTTCGAGTCCTTGAAGGTAACGACTCCGACCTGGCAGATGCTGGCCAAGTCCGCATTGGCAGTCTCAACGTCTATCGCGGCGAAGTCCATTACCGCCCACCCTCCTGCAAAGCACGAAGCAGCGGAGTCCACCCCCAACGCCTACTCGAACTCCCAGGCGCCGCCGTCTTTGAACGCGCGCAGGATGCGCCGCGCGACGACCATGCGGTGCAC
>CAYZLC010000164.1:3634-4245 GCA_964479365.1 uncultured Dehalococcoidia bacterium | reverse complement strand
TACTTGCTGTAGGTCTCGATTTCAGGGTTCATCGCCCGACCTTCGCCCCCTACTTCAGCGGCTTCCCTTCCGCGAGCATCTCAATCGCCTTAGCCACTCGCGTCTCTCGCGTTTCTTTTCGCTTGGCGTCGTCGATCCACTGAACGTACTCGCGCCTATGCGAATACGACAGCTTCTCGAACTTCTCCCTTGACTTCGGGTGTCCGTTGAGGGCCGTCTCGAGGTCAGCCGGCACCTCCACCTCACGCCTGCTAGCATCTAAAGTCACGGTGACCAGCACCTCATCGCCGGCGCCCTTCCCGAGCCGGATCGCCTTGCGGATCAGCAGGAGCGGCTCCGGCCCCATCTTCGCGATGCTGCCCCGGTACTCTATGCCGTCAAAAGTCGCGACCACGGGCACGAGATTGCCTTTGCCGTACGTCTCCTTCAGGTCGTATGGAAACACCACCCACGCTCCTCCGTCGTGGCCTCCTTGATGGATGGTCGCGGAGAACGAGATTGTGCCCGGATCCTTCAGCTGAAGCGCCACGACCCGATTATACCCGCGCGCCTTGCCCGACGAACTCTGCCGCCACGTTAGCCGCCTCTTCTGCGGAGTCCGCCCAGCGTAT
>CAYZLC010000164.1:0-3624 GCA_964479365.1 uncultured Dehalococcoidia bacterium | reverse complement strand
TATCCGCTCATCGCTCGTCTTGAACCAGGAGTTCTGGTGCCGCGCCAGGCGGTGCGTCCCCGTCTTCGTCCGCTCAATCGCCGTCTCGATATCGATCTCACCTGCCAGGTAGTCGCACACCTCGCGATAGCCGATGCCCGACATCGACGGAAGCTCGCGTGAATAACCCATCGCGAGCAATCCTTGTACCTCGTCCACCAGCCCCGCCTTGAACATCCCCTCGACGCGCTCGTCGATGCGGCGGTAAAGCTCATCTCGCAGCGACCGCATCCCGACGACAAGCCACTCAAAGGGCGGGGGCTCCTTCGTGCGCCAGTACGAGAACGGCTTGCCCGTCGCGTGGTACACCTCCAGCGCGCGAATGACCCGCCGCACATTGCGCGGGTCCACGAACGCCTGCGCCTCCGGGTCCACTCGCCGCAGCTCTTCCACTAGCTCAGCGGCCTCGCGCGATTCCAGCTCCGCGCGCAGACCGTCCTGCGGCGGTACGCTGGGGACGCGCCAGCCCTCGAGCAACGCCCAGACATACTGCCCTGTGCCGCCTACGAGCAGCGGCTGCTTCTCGCGCGACCAGATGTCTTCCAGGGCCTCGTTAGCCAGCTCCAGCCAGCGCCCCAGGCTGAACGGCTCGTCGGGATCAACGACGTCGATCAGGTGATGCATCGCCGCCGCCTGCTCTGTCGCCATCGGTCTCGCCGTGCCGATGTCCATGTGTCGGTACACCTGCCGCGAATCGGCGCCGATGATTTCGCCATCGACCCGCTGCGCAATCTGGATAGCCAGCCTTGTCTTACCGCTGGCAGTAAGGCCAACGATAGCGATGAGTTTTCGCTTGTCCACCACGGGTTCGATTATCGCACGCAGGTCGCCAGCGAACTGGGAAGCGGATAAGCGAATACGATTAGCTGTTGGCTAGTTGACGAATCAAGCCCTAGCCACTGATACCTAACCACTGACCACTATCCGCGCCGCCTCCTCGACGATGCCCGCGAACGACTCCACCTTCAGGCTCGCCCCACCCACCAGCGCGCCATCGATCCCCTCGCGGGACATGAACTCCGCGATGTTCTCCGCCGTCACGCTGCCGCCGTACAGGATGCGCATCGACTCCGCCGTCGCCTCGCCGAACATCGCCGCCAGTTCACGCCGTATGAGCGAGATCGCCTTCTCCGCGTCCGATGACGTCGCGGCCGTGCCAGTCCCGATCGCCCACACCGGCTCATACGCGATGATGAACCCATCCGGAACGTCCGTCCCATCAAGCCCGCTGCGCGTCTGCCTCACGAGAACCTCAGCCGTCTTCCCAGCCTCGCGTTCTTCCAGCAGCTCGCCGACGCACATGATCGGCTGGAGCCCTGCCTCCAGCGACGCCTGGATCTTGCGGTGCACCATCTCGTCCGTCTCGCCAAACTTATGGCGGCGCTCCGAGTGGCCGATAATCACGTAGTCGACAAGCTCCTCGAGCATCCGCGGCCCGACTTCGCCAGTCGCGGCAACATCGGTCTCCCAGTGGACGTCTTGGGCCCCGACTTTAATCGAAGACGTCGAAAGCGCGATCTCCACCGTCGCCAGGTAGATGAACGGCGGACAGACGACCTTCTCCACTCCTTCCACCCCATCAATCCGCTCAAGCAGCCCGGATGCCAGCTGATACGCCGTGTCCAGCCGCATATTGCACTTCCAGTTCCCCGCGATAACCGGCGTCCTCATATCACCAACCTAACTATCCCAAATCTGCGTTGCTAATCTGCGGCTAATTCCTACGCTCCGTATTTCCGAAGCCTTCCCGCGTGCGCCAGCGCCAGGGGCAGCGCCTCCTTCGCCGAGAACGTCCCAAGCGATCCCTGTTGCAGCTCTGTCTCGCTGAACATTCCGCACTCATCCGCGCGAATGTTCTTCGACCGGAGCATGAAAGGCACCGGGTGCCACGAGTGCGCCGCCATCAACGCGGGTGTCGAGTGGTCGCCCGCGATCATTAGCACGTCCGGCTCGAGCTCGATGAGCGACTCGATCGCCGTATCGGCCTCTTCGAACTTCGCCACTTTGCGGTCGAAGTCGCCGTCCTCCCCAGCCGTGTCCGTGTGCTTGTAGTGAACGAAGAAGTAATCGAAGCGGCCCCAGTTCTCGCGCAGCGTCGCGATGCTGTCTTCGAGCGACGGCCCCACTGCGAGCGCCTCCATCCCCACTAGCCTCGCTAGCCCCCGGTACATCGGGTAGTGCGCGATCGCCGCCGGCCGCAGCTTGAAGACATCCGGCATCGCCGGCCAGTGCGGACGCTTCGCGAAGCCTCGGAGCAGCGCCATGTTCGCCGGCGCCTTATCCGCGAGGTATTTTCGCGCGCCCTCCACCCACTGCGACACGAGCGCCGCCGTCGCCTCTCCCTCCGGCGCCGTCGCTTGCGGCGGCAGTGGCTCAACACCCTCCACCTGCGGGTCTGTGTCCGCCACGGCTTCAGAGAGGCCATTACCCCGCAGAACGACCACGAAGCGATGCTCTCTGACCGGCTCGACGAACGCCTGCCCACCGTCCACTCGCACGCTCCGCAGCCCCTCGACGAGACGCGCGCTCTCATCGCTGCTGACCCGACCCGCGCGCCGGTCAGTGATGCGGCCCGCGCCGTCCACCGTGCAGAAGTTGCCGCGCGCCGCCACGTCCGACGGCTGGAGGTCGAAGTCGATCCCAACCGCTTCGAGCGTCCCGCGCCCAATGTTGTATACGAGCGGATCATATCCGAACAGCGCCAGGTGCCCCGGCCCGCTCCCCGGCGTGATGCCAATCCCCACGGGCACTGTAAACCCGCAGGCGCTTTCCCTCGCCAGCATGTCCAACTGCGGCGTATACGCCGTCTCCAGCTCTGTCCGGCCCGTCTCTGGATGCGGCAGCCCGCCCAAGCCGTCCATCACAAACAGCACGATCTTCGTATCGGCTTCCTGCGCGAGCTCGCGGGCGAGTTTGAGGTCCATCGCGAGGAAGATTATGCGCTATCGGCCTCCGGCGGTGCCACTGCTAGTCGCCTGTTTACCGCTTCGGCGAATCCATGACTATCGTCAACAGCGAGATGAACGGCGCTTCTGAGAGACAAAGCGCGGCACAGCCGCCACACAGACATCAACCCCGTGAAGCGCACGATTACATCTATATGCGGCTCAAGCGGAATGCCAGATTTAGGTAGAACCAGGGAGACGAACCAATGATGCTTAACACCCTCATTTACACTTTCGATCTCATCGTAGCGGACGTGTGTTGTGACGGGCCACCACCATCTGTGAACACGTATGCAATCATCCCTCACCTCGACGTAGTTACCCCGCCGCAGCGTAGCAACATAGAGTACCGGAGTGAATATAGCTGCGAAAACCAAGAGGCCGCCGAGTAATGCTGTGAGATTCTCGAGGGTCGGCGCGACCAGTGCCCAAGTGCCAACGGTTATCGCTGTTGCCACGCAGAGGAAGACGACGTACTGGCGCCAGTCCGTTTCCGTTCTGAGGCGAAATCGCTCCATGGAGAATTGTCATCCAAACCCGATTCTACTCCCGCCCATTCGCTTATTCGCTTCCCCATTCGCTGATGACCGCACATCTCCCGTATCCTGAACAACATGCGCCTCCTCGCCGCTATCTTCCT
>CAYZLC010000163.1:0-4316 GCA_964479365.1 uncultured Dehalococcoidia bacterium | reverse complement strand
CTGGCTATGCTGCTACCTTTGCCGCCTGGGGCCATCGCAAGCTCTGGGCGCTCCTTCAGGCCGATGGCTACCGCGTCTCCATGTCGTCGGTGGCCCGAGCCTTGGGCAGACGAGGGCTCCTGCTGCCCCAGCGCTACCAGGCGGAACGGCAGCTGGCCCGCGCCCGGCGCGCTGCCCGGGTTGCTGGGTCCATCCCCTATCCCACAGCCCGAATGTCCGGGTACTCCTTCAACCGCGCCTCGATCTGCTCGCGGTTGGGGACGGTCGTGATCCCCTCGCCTTCGACGGCGAAGGAAGCGGCGCACGCGGCGAAGCGTGTCGCCTTCCAGACGTCGCCGCTCTCCCAGAGGCGGATGAGGAAGGCGGCGGCGAAAACGTCGCCGGCGCCGGTGGGATCGACCGCGCGCGCGGGGAACGCATTGATGTGACGCCAGTTGCCGCGCACGCCGCCGTCCGCGCCGCCATCGCCGCGCGTAAAGGCGACTATCTGCACGAGGTCCGACCAGTAAGTGAGCGCGGGCGGCGCCTCGCCCAGCGGGATGTCCTCATCTGACAGGAACAGAGCGCGGGCGTAACGGAGCATGCCGTGGGCGTGAAAGTCGGCGGGCATGATCGGGCGGACTCGGCCGTCCCGGCCGACGCGGCGGAGCCATCCCTGCGCGCCGATGCCGAGGAGAGAGCCGTGGAACAGGCGCGCCAGCGACTCGTCCACTTCGCCAATGACGGGGCCGAGAAAGACGATAGACATTTGTCGCCAATCCGCAGGAACGTGCTCGACCGCCAGCGGCGCGGCCCGCTGGGGCACGAACTGGTTGCGCGGGCCCTCGCTGTACACGTTCCGCATCTGAGTAGTGCGCCGGCTGGGAACGGTCTTGATTTCGATGCCCGAAAGCAGTTCCTCAAGTGGCAGGTCAGGCGCGGCGGACGTGAGTACGGCGGCGCGCAGGCCGAGGTTGCGGGCGAGCACGGAAGCGAACGACGCGGCTCCGCCCAGCCGCCACGAAGGCGAGTCGCCTTCCGAGGTAAGGTCCTGGATGGTATGGCCGACTACGAGGAACTGCGGTCGCATAGGCAGAGCGCTGCCTAGATGCGTGGCCCCTGAAAGGGTCCCGGCGAGCGCATTCCCGGCCCTCGTCCCGGCGGGTGCCCGTTACCGCGCGGCCTGATGACGACTTTGCGATCGTCGCCGAAGCCTGTGGACGCCGTGACCACGCTCGGATCATCTGCCAGCGCGATATGGATGATGCGGCGCTCGCCGGCGGGCATCGGCTCCAGCGTGATCGGCCGCCGTGACTGGCGAACGCGGTCCGCCATGCGCTGCGCCAGGCCGTGCAGGGTGTCTTCCCGCCGGCGGTGGTAGTGCTCCACATCCACCGTCACCAGGACACGGCTGTCCAGCTTGCGCGTGACGAGCACGTTGACGAAGTACTGGAGTGCCGCCAGGGTGGTCCCTCGTCGCCCAATAAGGAGGCCGAGATCGTCACCCTCGACATCCAGGACGGCGCTGGCCCGGCCGAGGCCGTCCGCGGCCGTTTCCGGCTCGCGCACCGAGACGTCGGCGTCCACCTCCATCAGGACGAGCAACTCGCGTAGAAACGCGTGCGCGGCCTCCACTTCTTCCGCATCGAGGTCCTTGATCTCGACCCGCTCGCCGAGGACCTCCTTCGGCATCGCCTCTTCCTCATCCTCATCCCCCGGGCGGCGCACTGTTTCCACGAGCGCGGTCACGCGCACGCGCGCCTGTTCGCCGCCGAGGCCGAAGAGCCCCGGCTTACCCGGCGTCAGGACCTCGATATCAACCTCGCTGCGCTTAAGTCCAAGGTCTTCGAGGGCGATGTCGATCGCCTCATCGACGGTTTTTGCGCTTACCTCTACGCTTTCCATACGCGGGCCTCACTCTCCCGATGGGAGCGGCGGCGTCCGATTCGCTCGGGGCAGACTCCGCCGTCTCCTGTTCATCTGCTTGCGTGTTTGAAGGCAGCTCAGCCCGGCGGGGGCGCGGTTCGGGGTTCGCGGCCGGGGCCGGGCCGGGCAACAGTATCTGACGCCAGCTAAGCGCGCGGCGCCCGTAGACATAATAGCTGGCGAAAAGGCTGAAGACGTTGGACACGACCCAGTAGACGCCGACGCCGCTGGGCAGGCGGAGGGTGAGGAAGAACAGCATCATCGGCATCATCCAGGCCATCATCTGTTGTTGCTGCTGCTGCTGCGGGTTGGCGTTCGGCGTCATGCTCATCTTTTGCTGCACATAGGTCGAGACGCCCACCATCAGAGGAAGGATATAAGTCGAGTCTGGCTCCCCCAGGTTCAGCCACAGGAAGTGCTGGTCCAGCGGGATAGAGCCCTGGAGCAACGGGAGGTCATAGAGCTTCTGCGAGAGCCCGACGAGGCTTTCCGGGCTGCCGCCGACCACGAATACGAGTGCCCGGTAGAGGGCCATGAAGACGCCCATCTGGATGATCATCGGCATGGCGCATCCGAGCGGGTTGATGCCGTGCTCCCGGTAGAGCTTAGTCATCTCTTCTTGCCGGCGTTTGGGGTCCTTGTACTTTTTTTGGATCTCTTGCATCTGGGGTTGCGCGGCCTGCATAGCGCGGGTAGATTCCAGCTGCCTGATCGTGAAGGGAATCGTGGCCACGCGGAGAATCAGCGTGAAGAGGATGATGGCCAGACCGAACTGGCCGAAGACGAGTAAGTCCAGGAAGACGAGGGCATTGATCAGAGGTGTGAGGAAGAACGTATCCCAGGTGCGGCCGGGCCCTAGGATGACGAACGCAAGTACGATGAAGCCGATAATGGCGAGCATTACCATATTGCCCACGCTGCGGCCCGGGCGAGCGGCCGCCGAGGGCTCCGCTGGGGCCGCGGGGCGCGTCACAGCGGCACCTTCACGCAGGGTGGTACAGTAACCGGCGAGCCGTCGACGGGATCGATCCGGCAGAGGTCACCTCCCTGCGCGACAACCAGCACTTCGCTGGTCTCGGTCCCGGGAGTCGGGCTCGGAGTCGTGGCGCTCTCGAGGAGAAAGGGGTCTGATAGCACGGTCTTACCGAGGAGCGTCGGGCCCCACTGCTGCGTGCCGTCGTGCGGATCGAGGCCGTAGGCGTTTCCGTCGCGGTCGATGACGACGAGCGTGTTCCCGGCCAGGAGCGGTGCTGAGCGCACAGCGGCGCCGGCCTTGAACGGCTTCGGCCACTGCGGCGTGCCGTCGGCCAGCCCTACGGCGTAAACGTTGCCATCGAGGTCTGCGATGAATGCCGTCTCGCCATCGATGAGAGGTTTGCCCCAGAACCAGTTAGCGCCCTCGAATGACCACGTCTCGTCGCCCGTGGCCGGGTTGACTGCGTAGAGCTTGCTATCGATGCCGCCTACGAGGAGAGTGTCGTCGCCGGCGAGCGTGGGGTCCATCAAGAGGCCGGCATCCGTCTTGAAAGAGAAGCCCCCCGCCGGCTCAAGTGTCGCCGCGTCGAGTGCGTGAAGGCGGCCGTCCATCGCGGCCACATAGATAACGTTCTCGACAAGAAGCGGTGAGGCCCAGATGCTGCTGCCCGTATCGAACGTTCGCACGGCGTCCACAGGGCACACGTTAGTGCATTTCGATGTGTCGATCGCGTAGAGACGTCCATCGGTTGATCCGGCGTAAAGGATGCGATCGTTGAACGTCAACGCGCCGACCACGGGGTCATTTGTCTTGAACCTCCAGCGGGGTGTGCCGTCCTCTGAGTTGAGGGCGTAGACATTGCCATCGTAGGCGCCGAAGTAGACGGTGTCGCCGTCTACTACCGGGGCGGCATAGATGCCCTCAAGTAGCAGCTTCTTGCCTTCGTCGGTGTTCGGTGGAAATACCCAGCGCATGAGGGTCGCGGGACAACCATCGTTGACGGCGCTGTCGTCGGGAACACCGCCGTTCAGGTCGTCGCTGGTATTGTTCAGGCACTCTGAGCCCGATTCGGACTTCTGCCCAACTTTTGGACAACCCTCGTTGACACCTCCGTCCGCGTCGTTATCTTCGGCGTCGTCGCAGTCAGCAGCCGCTTCCGGGATCACGTTAGCGTCCAGCGCTGTCAACTTGCCCTTCTGGGTGCTGGCGTAGAGTGTGCCATCCTCGATTCGAGGCGGTGCCCAGCCCTGGGGTTTGGCCACGCTCTGGCATCCGGCAGCGAGCACGGCGATACCGATCAGAAGCAACAACCCGCCCCGGGCTGGGCCGCGCGGGCTTGTTCGCCCCAATCGCTGGATATCCTTCCTCATTCGACTGGTAATCTCTCGGCGCTGATCAAGGGACGGGATCGTAGCCGCCGCGGTTGAACGGGTGG
>CAYZLC010000162.1:0-4427 GCA_964479365.1 uncultured Dehalococcoidia bacterium | reverse complement strand
TGCCGTCTCCCTTGACGATGCTGCCGTTCGGCCGGACCACCACCACGGCATACACTGTGCTGCCGGCAAAGCCCGTGCCGGTGATGTCTACGATCTCGCCGGAGAAGTAGTCAGTCTTGTCCGTAGAAACAGTGGGGGCCGCATTGGTTACCGACGCCCACACACCCGCCAGGACAGCAAGCGACACGAAAACGACGGCCAACGCACCCCAGTAGAGGCGCGAGTCTCGAATGCTGCTCAGGCGCTTGATCCCCAGCATGGCCGTCCCCCTATGACTATATGGTCGGTCTGGGTCAAAGGAGGGCTAGAATTCGATCGCTTACGGGTGTCACTCCGCAGACACACCCCGGAAGCGGATCCACCGCACCCCCAATAACCGTAGTGGTTGACCGGTATTATGTGCGCCTCGGCGGGTGTTGTCAAGCCCCCCAGGCGCCAATCTTGGCGCCCTACCTAATATTAGGTATATGAAGTAAGACTAGAAGTGACCGTCATGCGCGTTGATGCGCTTGCGAAACGCCGTGTTCCTGCTCCTGCGTCGCACGGGGAGATGACCGAGTCACATCCAACCTCCGCGCCGACCAGGGGGCCAGGCTCTTCGCCCGCGCGGGGTCAGCCTGAGATGTCCGCAGGCGGAGCTAGCAGACGGTCATTTTCGGACATCACGAGTCAGCCCGGTTGCGCGGCAAGAGGCTGACCCCCAGGCCCTTAGTCTGCACTCACTGAGCCGACCCGTTATAGTCGTGGTGCACTTCTATAGCGGGGAGGCTCAGCATGACGTTCGAGACCATCGACTTCAGCACCGCGGACGGGGTCGCCCGCATCGTCCTCAACCGGCCGGAGCGGCTGAACGCCATAAACGGCCGTCTGATCGCGGACCTGCGGGAGGCGGTCATCGCCGCGAATGAGGAGAGCGCGGTCCGCGTCATCGTCCTGAGCGGCGCAGGGCGGGCGTTCTGCGCCGGGTACGACCTGGACGCGGGCACAAGGGCGGAGGACGCGACCCAGAGGGCGCAGGGCGGCAACTGGGACCCCGTGCGCGACTACCAGGGGATGTCGCGCAACGTGCGGGTGTTTATGTCGCTGTGGGAGAGCCCGAAGCCGGTGATCGCGCAGATACACGGCTGGTGCGTGGGCGGCGGCACGGATATGGCGCTCTGCGCCGACCTGATCTACGTCGCGGAAGACGCGCAGATCGGCTACCCACCGGCGCGAGTCTGGGGGGAGCCGACGACCGTGATGTGGGTCTACCGGTTGGGGTTGGAGCACGCCAAGCGGCTGATGCTGACGGGCGAGTCGCTGAGCGGTGCTGAAGCGGAGCGACTCGGACTCGCGTCGAGGGCCGTGCCGGCGGCAGAGTTGCCGTCCATCGTGGATGAGATGGCCCGCAAGCTGGCGAGTATTCCGGCCAACCAACTCGCGATGAGCAAGCTTCTCGTCAACCAGGCCTACGAGAACATGGGGCTGCGAGCGACACAGCTGATGGGTACAGTGTTCGACGGCATCGCGCGACACACGCCGGAGGGCGTTGCCTGGCGGGACCTGGCGATGAAGGAGGGGTTCCGGGAAGCGGTAAGGCGGCGGGACGCCCCGTTCGGGGATTATGGGGAGAGGGCGCGGTGAGCGGCGACGGGGTATCGAATTAGCGCCAGACGATCGTGGCCACCGCAACGGGTTCCGAGACGCCCTTTAGCGTGAGGGTGCGTTGAGAGGCAAGCGGATACGAGAAGGCCGCGCCGTCAAACGACGAGGCGCTGATGACGATCTCGTCGCCCTCGGCGCAAGCGCCAATGCGGGCGGCGACATGAACCCCCTTGCCGCCATAGTCCCGACTACGGCGGGTGGCCTCCGCTGCATGCAGGCCGATACGCACCTGGGGCGAGAAGCCGTGATCACGACGGTGCTCGGCGAGGCTCCGCTGAAGCGACGGCGCACTCGACTGCCCCGGTGACTGACGGAAACGCGACGAAGAAGCCTTCGCCCAGCTGTTTGAGCTCGTCGCCCCCGTGCACTTTGAAGGCGCTCCGTAGCGCCTGGTCGTGCCAAGAAAGCAGGTGCTCCCACGCGTCGTCCCCTATCGCTTCGACCAGGTCCGTCGATTTGACGATATCAGTGAACATGAACGTCCGCGTCTCTCGCTGCGATTTAGGGGCGCTGCCCATGACTCCCCCTCCCATGCGCAGGCGGGCCGCGCGCTCAGCGTCGGGGGCTGCGCCGAGGCGCTCAAATGCGGCGGCGGCGGCGCGCAGCTCGTGAGCAGCGCTTTCATGGTCACCGGTGCGGGCGTATGCCTCCGCCAAGCTCAGGCGACAGAGGGCTGCCTCATATGGAGCGTCGACCTCCTGCCACAGTCGAAGCGCCCCGCGCAGGGTGCGAATGGCAGAGGCCGGATCGCCTTCGGCGATCTGCAGGGCGCCGCGGACGCAACCGGCGGAGGCGATGATCGCTGAAGACTGAAAGGCCTCAGCGATCGATTCGATTTCTTCAGCCGCTTTACGCGCAAAGGCGACGTCGCCTGTGGCCAGAGCGACCGTTGCACGAGCAGGAAGCAGGCGCGCGCGATGCAGGCGGTCCCAGGAATCTTCTTCGAGCGCGGCTTTGATTCCGGCGGCCGCAGCGCCGATGTTCCCTTCGGCGAGCTCGAGCATGCCGAGACCCGGCTGGGGCGTGGCGCCCAACTCCTCGGCCATTTGGAACGCCTCGCGCGCGGCGGCGTAGTCGCCGATGCGGAGGCGGATCTCGCCAAGTTCGTTGAAGCCCTCGCCCGTAAACATCGGTGACCAGGGCCGCAGCTCCTCGCAGGCTCGCCGGACTTCCTGTTCGGCTTCCGCCCAGGCACCGCGAAGCCGCATGATCTCTGCACGGTGGACGCGGCAGTGGCCCGGGAAGCCGGAAATCGCCTGCCGTTCACACCAGCGCTTCGCCGCCTCCGTCCACTCTCCTGCACGACGATAGTCGGCGAGGTCACGGCAGGTGCTGATGACATTGCAGTAGATCGTGCCGGTGGCCATGGGGCCGAGTTCGCCGCTGACGGCCGCAACAGCCGCCTCCTCCAGGAGCTGAAGTCCTTCCTCGACTTCACCCCGCGCCACGAGCACGATCCCTTGCTGGTGGAGGCCAATAGCCTGCAGATCACGATGACCTAGACGCGTACCGATCTCGACGATGAGACGTGCCTGCTCCAGAGCGTCGTCCATTCGCCCTTCGCCGAGCAACCGATTAGAGCGGGTGCGGGCCAGGTAGCCGTGTGCGAGGCATTCGGGCGTGTCTTGAAGCAGACGCTCGGCTCGGCTCGTCCAGGCGCGTGAGATGGAGGAGGCGAGTTGGTGACCGTGGAAAGCGGCGAGGTCGAGCGCGACGTGCGCGGCGAGGGCGGTATCACCGGCCGCGGAGGAGACAGCGAAGCCGCGCTCTGCGGCATTAATCGCCTCGCCGGAGCGGCCCGTCCAGTAGAAGGCGTCCGTCAGCCGGCGCAGGTCTTCAGCGCCCAGAGGAGTGCGGGCGTCAGCGGCTGACAGGAGCTCGACGGCATCGTGCCAGGCATGGCCGGAATGGGCGGCGCGGCCACCCTCTAGGTCGTTGCCTTGTTCGGTGTTGGTCATGACATCGCCTGCGCGGAGGTAGATCAATTGTCGCGCTGAGCCTGTGACGCGTCAATCGAGGGGATCGCCGCCGCGGGCGAGCTACTCACGCGTCTCGCTCCGCCGTTCGCCTATCATGGTCTCAAGTCACTGCGGGAACGGCCGGCGTGGCTGGCACCTTCCCCCTACGAGGCCGACGTGATCCGGAACACGGGGTGGCGCTCGGCGATCTTCTCGAACTCCTCGATCGGAGCTTCGGGCTCGATACCGAACTCGCGTTTGGTGACCATCGCCGTCTTCTTGAGGTAGGCCTTGATGATGGGCGCTTTCTGCTCCGGTGGCAGCTCTTCCAGCCTCACGTCTTCGCTCTTGCGGCGGCGAATGGCCGCTTGCCCGCCGGCCGCGCGTACGTTGCGCACCCACTCTGTCGTGCCTCGCGGGGCCACCAGATAGCGCTGGCCTTCGTGCTCCACCCAGGTGACCGCTGTCGAGCGCGTCTCTCCCGAGCGCCGGCCCTTGACCTGGAGCATGGCGGTGTCGCCGGGGATGAGACCCATCGAGGCGAGGCGGCCGATGAAGCCGTTCATCAGCTTCACAAAGCCGGAGGGCTTGTGATAGACGGTCATTTCACCGCTCCTTTCGGGGAATCTCGCCGGCGATAGCCTCGACCAGGGACTTCAAGAAGCCCGGCGCCAGCTCATGATCTTCGGGGAACGGCCACGTCCCCCAGTGCTTGTCAGTGAAGGTGATAGCGGTGAACTCGCGCGGCGAAGAATACCGCGGTGTCAGGTGCATGTGCACGTGGCGGACCGAGTTGCCGAGCACCTGGTAGTTGAAGTGATCGGG
>CAYZLC010000161.1:0-4455 GCA_964479365.1 uncultured Dehalococcoidia bacterium | reverse complement strand
TCCAACCAGTTGCCGCCAACTTCAAAGCCTTTCTGACACAGCATCTCACTTCCCTCATTGGGAAAGGTCCAGGAACCGACGTTAGCCAGATAGACTCTCATGATCCCTCCTTCTGGGGAGCCGACAACCCGAGGCCGGCCGGGAGCGAACGGGGAAACGCGACTGAGCGGACTACTATCTATGCTTCTTGCCGATCAGGAATCCTCTTCCGCCTCTGGGGATTCCTTCTGAGGTCTCTTCCCCGTGTGGTTCGAAGTAGAAGCCCTTGAATTCTGCGTTCTGAAAGCCTGCCGCCCTCACCATGCCCTCGAGGCACCGAGGACCGTAGATCCACCAGTTGGTCGGATCATCCCTGTAGGTCCCCTCGATGAACCTGGCCATAGAGGTGAGGGCGGGATCGAGGAGAAACTCACTCTCAATTAGGATGGTGTCAGCGCACACGTCAGACAGTCGCGCGAGCACGTTCGTGGGATCCGGTATGTGATACATCAATCCGCTGCAGATGATTACGTCGAAGGTGCCGAGCCGGGTGTCGACATTGTGAACATCGTCATGCAAGAACTGCACGTCCAGCCCCAGCAGGGTCGACATGTACTGCGCTTGCCGCACGAAATGACGGTCTAGCTCCACGGCCACGACGCGTTGGGCACCCCTGCTCTTCGCGACGAAGCTGTAATATCCGGCGTTGCAACCGACGTCTAGAACAGTCTTGTCAGAGAAGTCGCGCGGGAATCCGAGCCGGTCCAAGCAGTCCAAAACGGAGTCACCGTCGTGAACCGCCTGGATCTTTAGCCAATCCGCGAGGTTGAAGGACTGGTACCACGGTCCGAGGGTTGCTGTGTCCTTCAGTATCTTTTCTCTTTCCTCGGTAGAACTCACATCTAGATGCCAGTTCAAATCCTCTCCTCCTCAGATTTCATTGAAAGAATCCCCCTCGTCCCTAGATCCGCACACCGGCGAAGCTCGGAATGCGCCGCCCGCTCCTCTCGCTGATCCTGGCAGCGTCGGCTGGCGGGTGCCGGCCACCGTCACAGTGTAGACCAGAAGGAGTGGGAGCGTCGCGGGCCACTTTGATGGTCCGCGTTGGGGGGCGCCCATGGACATCGAAAAGTCGCTGCCTACCCGGGGTCCTTTCCAGGATAGGAACCGTCACGGCCCACCTCTGGCCTTCTAAGAGCGTCCCTCTGTCGTCGTGCCAAGGAATTTCGACGCTTGCTGCTTGGTATCCGTCGGTGGATTGGGGTCTCTGGCTAGGGGGACAGTATCGGAATCCCTTGTGCGTAGGTCTATGGTACTTGGCCCCATCCGGCCTCGGGGATCACCAGCACGATGCCGGCGTCGGCGAGCAAGCGGGCGGCATCGGCCTCGCCGTAGCGGGCGATCTTCTCGAAGTCGAAGCCGTCGAAAGCGCGGCGATAGTTCTCGCGCTTGTTGAGGATCGTAGTCCAGCTGAAGCCCGCCTGGGCTCCTTCGAGGATGAGCATCTCGAAGAGGCGGCGGGCTGCGTGGATGGGGACGCCCCACTCCTAGTCGTGGTAGCGGGGCATGAGGTCGCCGGAGCCGCGGGCCCAGGTGCAACGAATGGGTTCGGTCACGCGTTACGAGTGGCGGGCCGTCATTGGCTCGCGGCCGCGGGAGGCGCACCAGTCTTCGTAATCCGGCACCTCCTCGCCAACAACGTAGAGGAAGTAGAAGGATCCCATCTCGCCGAGGAACTTGAAGCGCTTGCGCAGGTCGGCGACCGTCTTCTCGAAGTCGCCGTGCGAGCGGAGGTAGTTCTTGAAGCTGCCGTGCTGTTCCTCGATGTCCAGCATCTGGCGCGCGTTGTCGATGATCGCCTCGATCTTGCGGCGATTGCGGATGACGCGCGGGTCTGCGCTGAGCTCAGCGAGCTCGGCTTCGTTGATTGAGGCGACGCGGCGGTGGTCGAACCCGTGGCAGGCGTCGTGGATTCCTGGCCACTTGTTGTTCACGACCTGCCACGAGATGCCGGTCTGAAAGATCGCCTTGCTCATGATCTCCAGGTAGTCGCCGGTGCGCTGGGGCACAATCTGCTCTGGTGCGTGGTGTGTGGTTTGGGGCGCGTCCAACTACCTCGCTCCTTCCTTCGCTGCGGCTTCGCTCATGGTGACGTACTCAGGCACGCTAGCCCTGAGATACGCGTCGATCTCCGCCCGCAGCTCGGGTTCATCGGCGAAGAGGTGCTCGCTGCCCCAACTGCCAATGGCGAAGAGCACCGGGTAAAGTCCGCGCCCCTTAGGCGTGAGACGGTATTCCGGACGCGGCGGGTACTCGTCGACGAGCGCGCGCTCGACGATCCCTTGCTCCTCGAGCCGCTTCAGGCGCTCCGACAGCAGCTTCGGCGAGATGCGGGGGGTCGACTGCCGGAACTCGTTGAAGCGGCTGCGGCCGAGGAACAGGTCGCGGATGATGATCATCGTCCAGCGGTCGCCGATGACGTCGAGCGTGCGTGCGATGGGGCAGTCCTGGTTGTAGGGTTTGGTCCGTGACATCTTGGCGCTAGTTTACACAAGGTACTTGACACATGCAAGGAAGTTACTATACTGAGTGAATTATGACCGCCCCAAAAGGCCCCCGCATCCGCATCGTCCAGGAGTCCGAAGCCACCGGCGAGACGAAGGCGATCTACGAAGAGATCCGCGCGACTTTCGGCTTTCCCATGGTCCCCGACATCATGAAGCTGGTCAGCACGCGACCGGACTTCCTGCGGGTGCTGCACGACGGATACAAGGCGATGTTTGGCGGCGGTCACCTCCCTCGGCAAGTCAAGGAGATGATCGCGACCGTCGTATCGCAGGCCAACTCATGCAGATACTGAACGAAGGCCCATTCGTTTCTCCTGCGGTCGGTAGGAGGGAGCCAGGAGGCGGCGGAGGCGGCCGAAGCGGCGGACATCGAGGCGTTGCCGGTCGAGGAGAAGCACAAGGCGCTGCTCCGGCTTTGCGTCAAGCTTACGGAGCACGCCTACAAGGTGACCGATGAGGATATCGACGCCCTGCGCGCCGCGGGCCTGTCGGACGATGAGATACTTGAAGGAGTGTTCGTAGCGTGCCAGTTCAACGCCGTCGATCGCCTCGCGGACACATTCGGCCTCTACGAGCTGATGCAGCTCCGAGAACCCTGAAATTGCCAAACAAACTCAGTCGGAGGTAAGCAGGTATGGTATCCGGCCCTGGGCTCCAGCAGCAGCTCGATCAGAAGATACGGGAGATCAGTCAGGCTGTCGGCGGCATCGACGAACAGAAGGCCCTGCAGCGCCCCGCCGAGGGCGAGTGGTGCGCTAAGGAGGTCCTTTCTCACCTGAGCGGCGCGGACTCGGTCGAGTTCGTCGCGCGCCTGAAGCGGTTCTTAGACGAAGACACGCCGCGCATCGATATCGAGCGCGGCCTCTCGCACTACGACCAGCGAGAGGCCGCATCGACCAGCGACCTGCTTTCGGCTGTCGAGTCGGCCTACGGCGAGGCCGGTAAGTTTCTCGCCGGCCTTAGGGAGGAGCAGCTAAACCGCAAAGCGAACGTCCCGCTGCTCAAAGAGACACCTTTTGGGGAGAACGTGACCTTGGGTCAGTGGGCGGGTCTTATGATCAACTTCCACCTGAACGATCATCTCAATCAGCTTCGGAATCTTTGTCAGTAGCACCAGAAGGAGGTACAGAATGGTTTCAGGTCCCAACCTTCAGCAGCAACTCCAGGGGAAGGTCCAGGAGGTCAAGCAGGCCGTCGCCGGTCTCAACGAAGACCAGGCGCAGAAACGCCCCGGCGATGGCGAGTGGTCCGCCAAGGACGTGCTGGCTCACCTGACCAACGGCGAGACGGCCGTCCAGATGTACGAAATGAACCGCTTTCTGGAGGAGTCGACGCCCGATCTGGGCCTCACCCCGGGCTCGATCAGCGAGGAGGCCGCCCGCACCAAGTCGGCCCAGCAGCTGCTATCGAAGTTCGAGCAGCAGTATGACGAGCTGGGCGCCTTCTTTGCCGGCCTCAACGATGAACAGCTCGGCCGCAAGGCCCACGTGCCCTTTCTCAAAGAGACACCCCTGGGCGAGTATCCGACGCTTGGACAGTGGGCCGGCGCGATCGTGAACTTCCACCTCGCGGACCACATCCAGCAGCTACGCAACTGCTCGCAATAAGAAATGCCGGTCATTGCGGCCGGTTCCACTGACCACCGTAAGATCACAAGAAGGAGGACTGAAATGGCAAACCCGGTTACCTGGTTCGAGGTCACAGGCAAGGACGGCAAGAAGCTGCAAGACTTCTACTCGGGCGTTTTCGGCTGGAAGATCGACGCGAGCAACCCGATGAACTACGGCATGGTTGACAACGCCGGGCAGGGCATCGGCGGCGGCATCAGCGCCGGCGACGGCGGCCGAAATCAGGTCACGTTCTACGTCGAGGTCGACGACCCGCAGGCCTACCTCACCAAGATCGAGGC
>CAYZLC010000160.1:0-4489 GCA_964479365.1 uncultured Dehalococcoidia bacterium | reverse complement strand
GCCGCCCATTGCCAGGAAACGCCGTCGCCGGATCCACCTTCACCTGGCCCTGCCAGCGCCGGATCACCTGGGCATCCACCCCTAGCTCCCGCGCCACATCGGCCAGGCGCCGCCCGCTCGCCAGCTGCCGCACCACCTCCAGCTTGAACTCTTTGCTGAACCGCCGTCGCGTCTGCTTCATGGCCCCCCTCCGGAGTAGAAACTTGCCTCCGGCTTAACTCACTGTCCATTTTCTTGGGGGAGGATCAAGCCTAGTCCGCGTGCGATGATGCCTAACCCCCTTAAGCGGGATCTTGTCAACTGAGCACACGAGGACGACGCGGTCGCCAGCCGCTCCTCCTTGCCGGGTTATGGTATCTTGCGGCGGTGCCGGTCGGTAACGATCGTTGGCGACCGTCAGCGGGTGACGGTCAAACACCCTTCGGGGCTCTACTCCGTCCGCGATGAAGCGAGCGGAGCGCGGCAAGTCACCGCGTCCCAGATCTTGACCTCGGCATCACCGGACGGGCTTCCCAATCAAGCGCCGGGACTCGTTACCGAGTCCAGTTAGGCTGAGGGGCTTGCCCGCCGGGGTGATCTTGCCCTGAAAAAGTGGACACTGAGTTAGGCCGGACGCAAGTTACCGACCTGAGGAGGTGTTCGATGAAGGAGACGCGACGACGGTTCAGCCGGGAGTTCAAACTCGAGGCCGTGCGGCAGCTCCAAGCCGGTAGTCGGCTCGCGGACGTGGCCCGGGCGCTGGGGGTCGACGCCCAAGTGATCCGGCGCTGGCAGGACCAGGTGAAGGTCGATCCCCCGACCGCCTTTCCGGGCAATGGCCGCGTCGCCCGGCCGGAAGAGGAGTTGCAGCGGCTCCGGAAGGAGGTCGTCCAGCTCCGGGCGGAGCGCGATTTCCTAAAAAAAGTGGCAGCGTACTTCACGAAGGAATCACGAGCCGATTCCAGGCACTGGGCACGATGACGAACTCCGTGTCCCTGGCCCGACGCTGCGAGTTGCTCGACGTCTCGCGCAGCGGCTTCTATGCCTGGCGGCAGCGGCGCCCCAGCGCCCGCGCCCACGTGAATCAGCAGCTCGTGCTTGAAATGCGGCGCATCCACGCGGAGGTGGACCGCAGCTATGGGAGTCCGCGCATGCATCCGGAGCTTGTCGGGCGTGGTCTCGCGTGCGGGCGCCACCGCGTCGCGCGGCTGATGCGGGTGCATGGGATTCGGGGGAAGCAGGCCCGGCGCTTCCAAGTCACGACCGACAGCCGGCACCGCTTTGCGATCGCGCCGAATCGGCTGGATCGGGACTTCACGGCCGCCGCGCCGAATCGCGTCTGGATGGGGGATCTCACCTTCATTCCGACGAGCCAGGGCTGGTGCTATCTCGCCGTGCTGATCGATGCCTTCTCGCGACGCGTCGTGGGCTGGGCGCTCGATACCCAGCCCTCGGCGGAGCTGCCGCTCACCGCGTGGCGGCAGGCGGTGGCCAGTCGGCGCCCGGAGGCCGGTCTGCTGCATCACTCGGATCGCGGCATTCAGTACGCCTGCACCGCGTACCAAACGGTGCTGCGAGAGCACGGCGTCGTGAGCAGTATGAGCCGCCGCGGCGATTGCTGGGACAATGCGGTGGTCGAAAGCTTCTTCGCCTCGCTGAAGGTCGAGCGACTGCACGAGCAGCGGTATGCGACGGTCGAGCAACTCCGAGCAGATGTGGCAGACTACATCGAGCGGTTTTACAATCGGCAGCGGCGGCACTCGACCCTGGGCTATCTCAGTCCAGCGATCTACGAGCTTCGCCATGCGGCCTAGCGGCGTCCACTAGAACGGGGCAAGGTCAGGGCCACCGCGCCTGTTTCTGCCGCGTGAGCGGCGTTCCTTTGAAGTGCTGGTTGAACTCCACCTGGTCGTGGAGTACCACATAGACACATTTCGCCAATTCCTTGGCCACGAGCGCCCGCGCGATGCGCAGGGGCTTCTTCCGTTTCCAGCGCTGATACCACTGGCGGACCTCGGGGAAGTACTGGATGGCGCGCACCGTGGCGTGGCTGAAGGCCAGCTTGAGATAGCGATTCCCATCCTTGCTCGCTCGGTGGCGCTGGCGCCCGGCTGAATCGGCGGCGCCGGGGACCAAGCGACAATAGGACCAGAAGTGGCGCACCGTGGGAAATCGCTGGATATCATCGACCTCGACCGCGAGGGTAAAGGCGACGATCCGGCCGATGCCCGGAATCCACAGCAGGCGCTGGATGGCTGGGGAGTCCAGGAGTTCTCCCTGGACTGCTCGCTCCAGGGTGTGGATCTGCTCGGTGAGCAGCGCGATCTGGCCGAGCTGGATGTCGGCTTGCAGCTGATAGAGCGGGGGCAGCTCCGTCGGGGCCTGGACGTTGAACTTCTCGAGCAGCCGATCGAGACTATTCTTCGAGCGACTGCGACGTTCGACCAAGCGGAGCCGGGCACGCAAGACATCGCGGGGACCGCGCTGGGCTTCCGCGATCATGTGGGCCTCGGGAATGAGGCCGGTCCGCAGCAACTGGGCGAGCAAGTTCGAATCGATCGCATCGGTCTTCACTTTGGCGTAGGCGATCGCCTTCAGGAACTTCGCGTGCGCCAAGTGCAGGTCAATGCCCTGGGGGACCAGGAGGTCCCGGAGCCAGTACCAGCGGCCGGTGGCTTCCACCACCGCCCGATGCGGGGCGGGAAACTGAGCGAAGTAGGCGGTCAGGACGCTGCGATCATTGGGCAGGGTGACCTGCCGAAGCCGTTCGCCCTCAGCGGTCAGGGTGGTGAGGACGGAGCTCGCGCGATGCTGATCGATGCCGGTGTAGAACACGGGACGCTCCCAGAGCGATGATCGGTGATCCTAACCCGATCCCGCTTGGAAACATCAAGCGCTTGCTGCTGCCGCTCCGCGGCGGCCGCCCGCCGGATGATTAGCTTATTTGGCGGGGCCGCCGCGCCCCGCAGCAGAAGCGCAATTCGTTATACGGCGCGACAAACACTCTGCCCACCGACGCGAGGCCTGTGACAGTTCGGAGACGCGGGTGACACACAGCACACATCTCAACGTGCCAGATGGCCTTTCTCACTGACCTCCCTCAGGGCACCCACGGGGTTCGGATAGATTTCCCATTCTCGATGCGCATCGATCAGGACATCGAGCGCGAAGCCCTGCTCCGCGATGAAGCCCGATCAGTCGCTTGGCTTGTCGCACTCGACTTCGCGATGGTGGATCTCAGTGAGGAACACGTCGGACTTCTGATGGGAGATCTCGAGCGCGAAGCGCGGTGCGGGTTCGAGGATAGCTTTCGCGCGCGGCACCTTGAAGTCGTGGTACCGCCGAGAGCCCCGCGAACGAACGACCCGGAGTGGTCGCCCATCGTTTCCGTCGAGCATGCAACGGTGTGCGGCGCGAGGTCGCTCGTCGTTATTCACCGGCTGGCGTATGAACCCGGAGACGAGACCGTGGCGGGGCGCGTGGTGATACCGCTTGAGAAAGGAACGCTATTCTTGAGCGCGCTAGGCCAGGCGTCGTTCACCGGATTCCGCGAAACGCTGGTGACTGATCGCGTGTTGAAGGAGCGCCTCGTTGATCCCGAGCATGCCGCTCGGGATCGGCCGATATCGCAAGCCGAGGCTCAAGAACAGGCACGGCAACTGCTACCTTCGCAGGCCCAGATCGACGACCCTGCCCTCGACAGTGTACTCCCTGAACACCCCCTCAGTCTGGTGCGCGCCGCGCTCCGATGGCTGCTCAGCGGCGGGCTGCCGATAGAGGTGAACGCGCCGTTGCAGAGCCATCCTGGGTCGACCGTCGAGCTGGACAGGGTCGGCTGCGACGTCACGCCTCCCCCCAGATACATCTTCGCGCCAATGACGGCAGAGCGAATGTCGCCGACACTGGCACCGTTCTCTCGCGCCTGTCTGCCCGGCGTACCCCACCAGGGCTTCGACGTGTGGCAAGTTCCTGGTGTCCGGGTGCAGGGAATTGCAAGGCGCTTGCGCCTGCAAAGGCTGGCGACGAAGATCATCAGTGGCTGGGCCTCCGAAGGAGCTACCGACATTCACATCGATACGTGGGTTCTTCCGCCCCTGGAAAAACGGCCTCGGGTGGGCAGCTACGTCAGGTTCCGCACGATTGCAGGACCGGTACACTCCGTAGCCTGCTGGATCGCCGATCTCGACGGGGCCGTCTTTCGACTCGCTGCCGACGGACCGCTCGAGGTTTCCAAAGATGACCTCGCACGTCGGATCGAGACAGCAGCGTCCACCTGGCGCCGCCGGACTCGGTGACGTGTCCGAGCTTCCAGTGGCCTATTCTGAGACCCTTAGTGAGTGTGCCAACATCGGGCGCGCCGCATAACATGCGCTTGAAGCTGACGGTCCACGCGCTGCACATTGGAGTGTGTCCGCTGCGTTGTGCCGCGCACGCGGCCCGCAGCTTAAGCGCGATTCGTTATGCGGCACCAACTCCGTACAGGTGGCAATCCGATCTAAGCACTCGGCCT
>CAYZLC010000159.1:0-4567 GCA_964479365.1 uncultured Dehalococcoidia bacterium | reverse complement strand
CTACGACGAGGCGATCGGTTCGTACGAGCAGGTCGTGGCCCGCCAGCCCGTGCTGGAGTACGTCGTCGCCCTCGGTGACACCTATGCCGCCGCCGGCCGCGCCGCCGACGCACAGCGCCAATACGACCTCGTCGCTGCCATCGATAGCCTCTACCGCGCCAACAGCATTAACACTGATCTCGAGATGGCCCTTTTCCTCGCCGACCATCCTTCCACTGAAGGAGGCATCGAGGACGCCGTCTCCCAGGCGCGCGCCGCCTACGCGGCCCAACCCGGCACCATCCGTGCTGCCGACGTGCTCTCGTGGGCGCTCTACAAGACGGGGAAGCTCGAAGAGGCCCTCACGTACTCGAAAGAAGCGCTGCGGCTTGGCACACAGGATCCTCTGCTGTTTTTCCACGTCGGCATGATCAACCATGGACTCGCGAACGACGAAGTCGCGGCGGACCACCTCGCGCGTGCCCTCGAAATCAATCCTCGCTTCTCGGTGCTGTATGCAGGCGAAGCCGAGGCGACGTTGAAAACTTTGAGAAGCTCGGTGAGGCGCTAGATATGACATTGCACATCCGCCTCGTCATCGCCTTCTTCGTGCCGGTGCTGGCGCTCGCGACTCTAAGCGTCTCGCGGCCGGCGCCTGCCGAGGCGCACCCGCTCGGCAACTTCACTGTCAACCGCTACAGCCGCCTAGAGCTCTACTCGGACGCCGTTCGTATCCGCTACGTCCTCGATATGGCTGAGATACCGGCGTTTCAGGAGATGCCCGAGATCGACAGTGACGGTGACGGTGAACTTGCGCCGTCCGAGAACGCGGCTTATCTCGCCCGGAAGCAGGACGAGATCGTCGATAGCCTGCGGCTCGTCGTGAACGGCTCGGAGCTCGATCTCGATGTCGTAGCGGGTGACATCGCCCATCCGGAGGGACAGGCGGGTCTGCGCACGTTGCGCCTCAGCCTCCTTCTGCACGCGCCGGTTTCCGGCTCCGGCGTCGACCTCGTTTACAACGACGCCAATTACGGCGATCGAATCGGCTGGA
The DNA here is from genome assembly GCA_964479365.1 of uncultured Dehalococcoidia bacterium. Lineage (GTDB taxonomy): Bacteria > Chloroflexota > Dehalococcoidia > SM23-28-2 > RBG-16-64-32 > CF-163. The sequence goes on along the minus strand of CAYZLC010000159.1, from coordinate 3,534 downwards.
AGGAAATCACTGTCCGCCCTGCGGAAGGGGTCATACTTGTTGCCTCAGACATCTCGACAGAGGACGTGAGCGCGGAGCTGACCGCCTACCCGGCTGATCTGCTCTCCAGCCCGCTCGACATCACTTCCGCGAGCATCTCATTCGACCCGGGCATCGGCGCGGCAGCGCCTGATATCGCCACGGCTTCAGGGGCATCTTTGACCGCGATGGAGAAGGCCCCGCGGCGCGCAGGAGGAGGCTTCGCTTCGCTGATCGATAGCGAAGAGATGACGCTCCCGGTGATCTTGCTTTCATTGGTCCTGGCGCTCGGGTTCGGCGCCATTCACGCTCTGGAGCCCGGCCACGGGAAGACTTTCGTCGCCGCCTACTTCGTCGGCGTGAAAGGAACCGTGCACCAGGCGCTGGGGCTGGGGCTTATCGTAGCGACGACGCACACCATCGGCGTGCTGGCCATCGGCCTCGTCACACTGGTCGGCTCGCAATACATCTTGCCGGAGAAGCTCTATCCCTATCTGAGCCTCGCCTCCGGGCTTATGATCCTCGCGCTCGGGGTGCGGCTCATCGCCGCGCGCGCCGGCGGCCTGCGCGCGTGGCGCCGCCTCGCATCGGTTGTGCGGCGCGGCGCTGCTCGCGATCACGAACATGTCCATGATCACGATCATCCTCATTCGCACGAACCGGCGCCCGGCGCTCCGCCCTGGAGGAGTCTGCTCGCACTCGGCCTCGCCGACGGCCTCACTCCCAGTCCGTCGGCGCTCATCGTCCTTCTGGCGGCGGTTTCGCTGGACCGCATCGGCCTTGGGTTGCTGCTGATAGTCGCCTTCAGCGCTGGCCTCGCTATCGTACTAACGTTGGTGTCCCTCGCCCTTCTCTACGCCCGCCGCTTTCTGCAATGGCTCGGCGAACGGAAGGGCATCCGAGGGTCAAGCCCTGACAGCGGCTGGGTCACTGGCGCGGGATCGGCTGCACTCCTTCGCCTGGCACCGCTCGGTGGGGCTCTGGCGCTGGTCGCGGTAGGAGTCGTACTAACGGCGCGGGCGCTGTCCGGGCCCGGGCTCCCCGTTTTCTGAGCCCTTCTTGCCTCCCCGGACCATTGCTGCAACTCAAAGGGGCAGCTTGTCCACAATTTGAAATCTGAATCACTACTCAGCGACGGCTGCAGGTGCGCTGTGATAAATTGGCTGGCGCACGAACATTCTCAAAGGAAGCTGGTATGCCAACCGATTCCAGAAGCTACGAGACGATACTCTACGAACAAGACGGCCCCGTCCTCAGCCTGACCTTGAACCGGCCGGAGAAACTGAACGCGTGGAACGCTACTATGGAGGAAGAGTTCATCCATGCCCTTGATACCGCCTCCGCTGATCCGGCGGTCCACGCAATCCTGGTCACCGGCGCCGGCCGCGCCTTCTGCGCAGGGGGCGACATCAGCGCCTGGTCTCAGGACCTGACCGGGGCCGCGAAGCGCGCTCGCCCGTCGCCGTTGCTCGCCCGCGACGGCAGCCCTGAGGTACCGATCACCCTCGCCCGGAGTAAGCCGGTGATCGCCGCCATCAACGGACACGCCGTCGGCATTGGCCTCACAGTGACGCTAGCCTGTGACATCCGTATCGCCTCGGAGCGCGCCCAGTTCTCCGCCCGCTTCGTGAAGGTCGGCCTCACGCCCGAGTGTGGCAGCACGCGGTACCTCCCGCTCGTCGCTGGCGTCGGCAACGCTCTCTATATGGCGCTTACGGGACGGATCATCGATGCCACTGAGGCAAAGGAGCGCGGCATCGTGGACCGCGTCGTCCCCCACGACTCGCTGTTGGAAGAAGCAATGGCTCTGGCCCAGGAGATCGCCTCCAATCCGCCGTCCGCCGTCTGGTTCGCCAAGCGTCTGATACACGAGAACGCGAATGAAAGCGACATCCGGCGTGTCGTCACCGCCGAAGGGTTCGCCATCCGCGAAGCGCGCCGCCTGCCGGACCACGCCGAAGCCGTGCAGGCCTTCGTGGAGAAGCGGCCGCCGAAGTTCGGACACTAGCGATGCGGCGCTGGGGGATGACCTATCCGCTCGAGGGAATCCCGCTCTATGAGCACAGGGAGGTCCTGCAAATCGCCGAAGACCTCGGCTACACGGACGCCTGGAGCGCCGAGGTTAACGCGAACGATGCCTTTACGCCTCTGGCGGCCTTCGCAACTTGGACCAAGAGAACCCGTCTCGGTTGCGCCATCGCCAACATATACACGCGGACGCCGACTCTTCTCGCGCAGTCCGCCTCCACCATAGCAGACCTCGCACCGGGCCGTTTCTGCCTCGGCATCGGCACGAGTTCGCCGGCGATCGTCGAGAATTGGAACGGAGTCACGCTGGAGCGGCCGGTAGCGCGCATGCGAGAGACCATCGCTTTCCTCAAGCAGGCTCTAACTGGTGAGAAAACGGCAGCAACGGTTGGCCCATATAACGTTAAGGGCTTTCGCCTTGGGCGCCCACCTCAATCACCTCCCTCAATCTACGTGGGTGCCCTCCGCGAGAAGATGTTGCGCATCGGGGCGAGCGAAGCAGACGGGGTGATTACCAACTACATCTCGCCGGAAGACGCCCGCAAGGTGTCGACGGTTGCCAATGAAGCGGCAAAGGCCGCCGGGAAGCCAGCGCCGGATGTCGCGTGCCGGATCTTCGTTATCGCCACTGAGGAACGGCAAGTCGCCCACATGGTCGGCCGATACGCGGTCTCGGCTTACTTGACCACGCCGTTCTACTACGCCTTTCACGAGTGGCTGGGCCGCGGCGATCTGCTCGCACCCATGATGCAGGCCTGGCAAGCAGGAGACCGGCCGCAGGCGCTGGGGTTGGTGCCGGAGAGAGTCGTCGATGATATCTTCGTGTTCGGCAGCGCGGAAGGATGCCGCGAAAAGATCAAGCTCTACTGCGACATGGGGATCACCACACCCATCCTCAACATCATTCCTACCGAGCGAGAACCGAAAGCCCAGGCAAAGCAGTGCCTGCAATGGCTTAAGGGCCTCGCGCCCCGTTAAGGAGGACCCAATGCCCGACCTAGCGATGACCCCCGAAATCAAAGGAATGCGCCAACGCGTGCGCACCTTCATGGACGAGCACATCTATCCGAATGAAGAGGTGCTCTCCGAGCACAATGGCGACTCCGAGGCGCTAATGAAGGACCTTCAGGCTAGGGCCAAATCCACCGGCATCTGGGCACTGCACCTGCCCGCGGAGGCGGGAGGCGCCGGCATCGGCTTCATGCCTTATGTCTACGTGAACGAGATCCTGGGCCGTAGCCCCTACGCCCCGAGGGCTTTCGGCTCCCAGGCGCCCGACTCCGGCAACGCTGAGATCCTCTGGCAGTTCGGCACCGATGAGCAGAAAGATCGCTGGCTCAAGCCGCTCGTCAACGGCGACATCCGCTCGTGCTTCTCGATGACCGAGCCGGAGGTCTCCGGCGCTGACCCAACCGATCTGCAGACGCGCGCGGTCCGCGACGGCGACGAGTGGGTGATCAATGGTCACAAGTGGTTCACAAGCGGCGC
>CAYZLC010000158.1:0-4585 GCA_964479365.1 uncultured Dehalococcoidia bacterium | reverse complement strand
CGCTATCGGAGGCGAACGCGGCGCTATCGCGCCTGCGCGACGGACGGATTCGCGGCGCCGCGGTGCTAGTGCCCTGATGGCGCAGGGGGTGGGATTCGAACCCACGAGGGACGTGAGCCCCTGCTGACATGTTGGGCCACGCTACCATCGCGATTACCTTAGACCTCTACAGCCACACGACGCCTGCCATGCACCGCCAAGCGGCGCTCGCCCTAGAGGCCGTCCTAGCCCGCTAATCGTTTGGGTTGCTGTCCCTCCGTCAACAGCCTGCGTATCAAATTGACGCCGTAATATCTTGTAACCGTTGCCTCATTATGTAACCATGTGCTCTGAGCGGTGCGCGCGGGGCCCGCCAAACCGCCACTTCTCCTCTCCGAAGCAAGGTTGCATACCCTGTGGGCTTACAAGCAGTTTTTGGACACGACTCCCCAGAGTCCCGGCGCGCCCGCCGCCGAGGCGTTGGAGGTTCGATACTCGTTCGGCTGAGCGCTGCGGTCGTGGTTTCACTTGTCTTCGTCCTGTCGCAGTGGTCTGATGGCGCCGAAACCGCTCCCATCATCCTCAATCCGACAGATGATGCCTATCTAGCGGGGGATCGACCGGACACAAATTTCGGCCTGAACACTGATCTTCAATCCGATGCTTCTCCTATACGCGAGTCATTAATGAAATTCGACCTCCGGTTTCTCGCTGGTCAGTCGGTCTCGCTCGCCACCCTGCGGATGTTCGTGACCAACGGCTCGAAGGGCGCACAGAACCTCAAGTTGGTCACCGATACTGCCTGGGCAGAAGGCGCAATAACCTACGCCAACCAGCCGCCGAAAGGAGCCACGGTCACAACCTTCACCCCAGGCGCGGAAACCGCGCTCTGGAGAGAAGTGGTGATCACCTCCGCCGTCGCCGCCAAAGCTGGCTCGTTCTTCTCGCTCGCGATTGATAGCGCGAAACCCGATGGATACGGGTTCAACTCTGAGGAGGCCGCCGCGAATCGTGTCGAGCTCGTAATCGAGGCCGCCCTCCCGACTCCTACACCCCCACCCACGCCGACACCCACACCGACCGATACGCCTTCTGCCGCGCCCAGCGGCACGCCCTCGCCCACGGCTACCGGTACGTGTCCCACGCCTACCGATACACCTAACTCCACGCCCACCGATACGCCAACGCCTACGGCGACACCCACGCCAAGCGCGACGCCCGGACCCATGACACTCGTGGGGGCAGGGGACATCGCCGGCTGCGCCGTGAGTGGCGATGAAAAGACGGCGGACCTCCTGGACGGCATCAGCGGACTCGTGTTCACCCTCGGCGATAACGTCTACGAGTCGGGCACCGCACAGGAGTTCGCTGATTACTACGGACCGTCGTGGGGGCGGCACATAGACAGGACGAAGCCAGCCGTCGGCAACCACGAGTACGTCACAGCCGGCGCGTCGGGCTACTACGGACATTTCGACGGCGCCGCCTCGCCTCTGGACCAGCCCTGCGTCTCCGGGTGCAAAGGCTACTACAGTTACGACCTCGGCGACTGGCACATCGTTGTTCTCAACAGCGAGTGCTTCGAGCCCGGCGACGCCTGCTTCGCCGCGGAGATGCAGCAGTGGCTGCGCGATGACTTCGCCGCGCATCCGGCCGGCTGCACCCTCGCCTACTGGCACAGGCCCGTGCTCACCATCGGCCCGCACGGGAACAATGAAGGCAACATGCTGCCGCTGTGGCGCATCCTCTACGACAACGGTGCCGACGTAGTCCTGAGCGCTCACGAGCACAGCTATGCGCGCTACGCGAACCTGAATCGCGAGGCGAACGGCGTGGACGCCGCTTTCGGCATGCGACAGATCGTCGTCGGGACTGGAGGAAAGGGCCTCACGACGGCAACCCGCACAGGGACGACGCCCGGGCTCGAGGCCTGGCAGGACGCGAGCACCGCCAACACCCTTGGCGTTTTGAAGCTTACCTTGCTCCCCGCCGCGTACGATTGGCAGTTCATCCCCGTCGCCGGCAAGACGTTCACTGACTCAGGAAGCGGCGATTGCCACGCCGCGCCGGGTACGCCGGCACCCGCGACCTATTACGTCGATGCTGTCGCCGGCAACGACGGTAACGCCGGGACAGACCCCACGGCTCCATGGCAATCGCTCTCCCACGTCAACAGCTTCCCCTTCCTGCCGGGAGACACCGTACTCTTCCAGCGCGGCCGGTCATGGAGCGGGACTCTGGCGATCAGCCGCGACGGTACGAATGCATCGAGGCTGACCTTCGGCGCCTACGGCAGCGGTCCGCCGCCTCTCATCGGCGACACGTTGGCTGAATGCATCCGCGTCGACGCTGACTTCATCACCGTACGTGACTTGCACGCTGATAACTGCGCCTGGGCCGGCATTCAGGTAGGCAGCGGCGGCGCCTTCGCCCTCATCACGAACAACATCATCACCCGTAACGCGGCCGGTATCCACTTTAAGGAAGGGTCCGCGGACAACGAGGCATCGTACAACAGCCTTGTGGACAACAACCGTATGAGTGTCCTGACGCCCGGTGGGAACGATGACTCAGGCGCTTTCGGCGTTCTCTTCAACTCCAGCGGCAACTACGCCCACCACAACTTCATTTCCGGCTCCGACGCCTTCAGCTACGACTATGGCCGGGACGGCGCGGCGTTCGAGGTCTACCAGGGAAGTACAAATCGCATTCTCTACAACACAGCGGCGGCTAACAACCACTTCCTGGAGCTCGGCGGTAATACCTCGACTGGCAACGTCGCCGCCTACAACATGGTCGACTCCACCCTGCCGGATGCTCACTTCCTGGTCACGCGTGGCGCGAGCAGCGGCTTTGGCCCCGTGACCAACACATCTGTCGAGCATAACAGCGTGCTCCTCACGGGCGACTCCAGCGAGGGCGTTGTCTGCGTCGGCGGGTGTTCGGCCTCAATCTTGCATCTGACAGGAAATATCATCGATGCACAACTGCGGGCCGTGCGCGCGGACGCGCCGTTTGACGAAAGCTACAACCTGTTAAATGGGCCTTTGAACGGACCTTGGACGGCTGCCGCAACAGACCTCCGCGACCTTGACCCCGCATTCGCCGGCGCGGGAAATCTCCACCTCACGGGCACGGCGCCGGCGATCGACCGCGGGATCGCAACTAGCGTGGCAACCGACATCGACGGCGACGTCGTGCCGCTGGACGGTGACTCCAACGGCAGCGCCGTTGCCGATATCGGCGCAGATGAATTCAACCTGGCTGCCGCGCCCACACCAACGCCCGAGCTTACACCTACACCTTCAACTACACCCACACCCACGTCTACTCCCACGCCCACCCCGGCCACCGCACCGACGCCCACCACTCCGACGCCCACGCCGACGACGACGGCGACGCTGACCCCTACGCCGACGCCGACCCCTACGCCAACACCGACGCCCACCCTGATCACCACGCCGACGCTCACGCCCACACCAACGCGCACGCCCACGCCCACACCAACGCCGGCGGCCGGTATGGGCATCGCCTTTGCGGGTTCGTCGACGACGGTCAATTCCGCCACTTCGCCATCGCTTGTCATCGCCAAACCGGCCGGCACTGCCGTAGGTGACGTACTGGTCGCTTCCGTGGTCCTCAACGGCTCAGCAGTGTCCAGCGCACCCCAAGGCTGGGTGCAGATCGCCGCCATCACCCAGCTGTCGAACCCAAAGATGTACGCGTACTACCACACCGTCAGCGTCGGCGATCCGCCAACATACAGCTGGGCCCTCTCCTCCGCTGCCGTCGCTAGCGGCGGGATTGCGCGCTACTCGGGGGTGAACATCACGAGCCCCCTGGCTGCGCCCGCGGGTACCGCCTTCTCAGCGACCGCAGTGAGCAGTTTGACCGCGCCGGTCGTCATGACCGCCACGTCCGGCGCGATGTTGATCGGTGCCGCGGCACTAAACTCGTCGAACACGACCGTCCTCATTGCCGCTCCCGGTGGCATGACCGAGAGGTGGGACCTCGGCGCTAAACGGCAGGAATACGACGACGCTATTCAGCCGGCTGCCGGCAGTAGCGGCAACCGGACCTGGACTTTTTCGTCAGCTCGCGAAGCAGCGGTCTGGCTGGCGGCCCTCCGGCCAGCCAATTAGCCAGACCTCACCCGAGAATTCGCCGCCACAGGGAGTGAAGCGACGAGTGGGCTTGTGGGGTCCATGTAGTTGAGGGATTCTAACTCTGGTCATTTGAGGACCACCGATTTTTCGCGACGGAACCAGCAGGAGATGGGCTTGACAGGATAAGACGGAGAGGAATACATGCCTCGGGCACACCGGCCTGAACTGTACGGACGTGCAATAGGTGGCCTGAGATCCTCGATGATAGTCTCATCGGCGGACCAGCGGCAAGACGCCGCCAACCAGGAAGCGTGTGAGTGTGCGATCTGCGCATGGGCCATTCGACCATCGCGATTACCCTTGACCTCTATAGCCATACCACGCCAGCGATGCACCGACAGGTCGCACCCGCCCTAGAAGCTGTTCTCGCGCGGTCATTTCCGTCGGGTTGCTGTCAAAGTCCTCTTGAGGGACAGATCGGTGATTGGCTCAACCTAGCC
>CAYZLC010000157.1:0-4594 GCA_964479365.1 uncultured Dehalococcoidia bacterium | reverse complement strand
TCGCGCCAGGGCTGTAGCAGGCGCGAGGCAAATACTGAAAGAGTTGTTATTTGACGACAAACGGTAAGAAGCCAGGAGCAAGGGTCAAGGAGCCGAGTGGGCGGAATGACCGCCGGTTGAAACCGGCGGCTTTAGGGCAGCAAGCTGCGCGTTTCAACGCGCAGAAGTCAAGTAACATCCCGATTGAACCCCCGCTCGATACCCTCGGCCGCCCGCTCCACGACCTCCGCATCTCCGTCACCGACCGCTGCAACTTCCGCTGCACCTACTGTATGCCGAAAGAGGTCTTCGGCCGCGACTACGAGTTCCTGGGCCGCGACGAAATCCTGTCGTTCGAGGAGATCACGCGCCTCGCGCGCATATTCGTCTCGCAGGGCGTCGAGAAGATCCGCCTCACTGGCGGCGAGCCCACCCTCCGCCGCGACCTGCCCAAGCTGGTCGCGATGCTGCGCGGCGTCGAGGACGTGAAGGACCTGACGCTGACCACAAACGGCTCGCGCCTGGCCGAGATGGCGCGCGACCTGAGGGACGCCGGCCTGCACCGCGTAACCGTGAGCCTCGACTCGCTCGACGACGCCGTCTTCCGGGCGATGAATGACGTAGATTTCCCGGTCTCGCGTGTCCTCGACGGCATCGAAGAGTCCGCACGTCTCGGGCTGACGCCGGTGAAGGTCAACATGGTCGTCAAGCGCGGCGTTAACGAGCATACGGTCGTCGACTTCGCCAGGCACTTCAAGGGCAGCGGCCACATCGTGCGCTTCATCGAGTACATGGACGTCGGCAACTCGAACGGCTGGCGGCTGGACGACGTCGTTACCGCGGCGGAGATCGTCGAGATGATCGACCGCGAGATGCCGCTGGAGCCGCTCGAGCCGCAATATCGCGGCGAAGTCGCTGAGCGCTACCGCTACCGCGACGGCAGCGGCGAGATCGGCGTCATCGCTTCCGTCTCGCAGCCGTTCTGCGGCGACTGCACTCGCGCGCGCCTCTCGGCGGACGGCCGGCTCTACACCTGCCTCTTCGGCGTCATCGGCCACGACCTGCGCAAACTCGTTCGCGACGGCAAGACCGACGAAGAGATCTCCGCTTCCCTGCGCCGCGTCTGGTCGCGCCGCACAGACCGCTACTCGGAGCTCCGCGCCTATGAGACTCCAGGCCTCGAGCGGAAGCCGGAGATGTCGTACATCGGCGGTTAGCAGTGACACAGAGCGATCGGCTCGCCCACCTCGACAACGCCGGCCGTCCTCGCATGGTGGACATCTCCGCCAAGCCTGACACCGCGCGCGAGGCTACGGCGAAGGGCAGCGTGTACATGACCGCAGAAACGCTGTCACTCATCGTCTCCGGCGGCGCCGAAAAGGGCGATGCCCTCACGACGGCACAGATCGCGGGCATCATGGCCGCCAAGCGTGCTCACGAACTGATCCCCCTCTGCCATCCGCTGCCGCTAACGGGCATCGAGGTCTCGCTCGCGCCGGACGAATCTCGCGGCGCCATCGACATCACGGCGACCGTGCGCACGACGGCGAAGACCGGCGTCGAGATGGAGGCGCTCACCGCCGTCGCCGTCGCCGCCCTCACCGTCTACGACATGGCGAAAGCCGCCCAGAAGGACATGCGCATCGGCGACATCCGCCTCGTCCGCAAGAAGGGCGGCAAGAGCGGCGATATCGAACTCGAATAATCCACGATAGCGTGCCGAACCGTAGGGGCGAGGAGCCTCGTCCCTACGCGCCGCGGCTGCCGATCGTTCTGCTAAACTATCGATACGCCGATTTAGAGGTCGCCCCCAAGATGCAGCAGCAACTCGACTCATCGCACGATAACCTGAGACGCCTCCAGATTCCGGTGCAGCCTGTCTCAAAGCAGAAGCCGGCAGAGCGCGTCCACAACTGGGACGAGGCATTCCTTGGCTACAGCCTCGAGACCGCGATCATCGAGGCGGAGCGATGTATCCACTGCCCCACTGCGCCCTGCCAGGACGCGTGCCCCACCGGCAACAACATCCCGGCGGCTCTTATCCTCTTAGAGGAGGGCGACGTCTTTGGCGCCGCCTCAAAGTTCCGCGAGACCAGCAACCTCCCGGATATGTGCGGCCGCCTCTGCCCACAGGAATCGCTCTGCGAAGGCGCCTGCGTGGTCGGCTTCGCCATCCGTCCCGCCCCGTACGGCAAGCAGCCGCCGGTGGCCATTGGCAAGCTGGAGGCGTTCATCGCGGACTACGAGCGCCGAAACGGTGGCGTCGCGCTGCCCGTAATGGCGCCGTCCACGGGCCGTCGCGTGGCCATCATTGGTTCGGGCCCGGCGGGTCTCGCCGTCGCCGAGGAGCTCACGAAGCAAGGTCACTCGTGCACCGTATTTGAGTCGTGGCCAGTCCCCGGCGGCATTCTGCTGTACGGCATCCCCAACTTCAAGATGCGCAAGGAGATCCTCCAGGACAAGCTCGAGTACTTGGAACGAATGGGCATCGAGTTCGTCTGCAATACCGTCATCGGCAAGGATGTGACGGTCGATCAGCTCGTGCAGGAGCAGGGCTACGACGCGGTCTTCCTTGGCACCGGCGCGCCCGTCGGCGGGCAGATGCGGATCGAAGGCGAGGAGCTTACGAACATCTACCAGGCGACCGAGTTCCTCGTTCGCGGCAACCTCGAACCAGAGCAGCTCCCGGAGAACATGCGCGAGCCGCTCGACTGCGCGGACAAGAACGTCCTTGTCGTCGGCGGCGGCGATACGTCCATGGACTGCGTGCGCACCGCGATCCGGCTGGGCGCGAAGAGCGTCACCTGCATGTACCGCCGAACGGAGGCCGAACAGAAGGGCCGCGAGGAAGAGCGCCGTCACGCCCGCGAAGAGGGTGTGGACTTCATGTACCTCACGATACCCACTCGCTTTACCGGCGAGAACGGCGGCGTCGCGGCCGCAGAATGCCTGCGCATGCGCCTGGGCGAGCCCGACGAATCGGGTCGCCGCCGGCCCGAGCCCATCCCCGGCTCCGAGTTCACCCTTCCCGTGGATATCGTCGTACTCGCCATCGGCTACAGCTCGGACGAACTGATGGAGAGGACGACACCCGGTCTGCGCACGACCCAGGCGAAGACCGTCCGCGTAGACGAGGACTTCCAGACGACGCGCCCGGGCGTGTTCGCCGGCGGGGATAACGTCAACGGCGCCGACCTCGTCGTCACCGCCATGGCGGACGGACGCCGCGCCTCCGAAGCGATCCACCGGTACCTGGAAACGCTGGCGTCGGGGCGAAGCCACGTTGTGTCATTCTGAGCGCCATCTACGCTCTTTCGTGACCAGGCGCAGCTTCGCGAAGGAATCTGTCGGGGTGGGGACGGGCGGGCCCTCGAGCGCGGTCCGCCGGAACTGACGAACATGCACGAATACTACGTGTACATTATGAGCAATCACACCGGCTCTGTGCTGTATGTCGGCTTCAGCAGCGATCTCGGTAATCGAGTGAGCCAGCACAAGCTGCGAGTCGCGGACGGGTTCACGAAGCGATACAAAGTGAATAAGCTCGTATACTACGAAGCCACCACCGACGTTCGCTCCGCAATAGAGAGGGAGAAGCAGTAAAAGGATGGGCTCGGGAAAAGAAGATCGCCCTAATCCGATCCATCAACCCGACTTGGGGGGACCTTTCCGAGGAGCTCCCAATACTCCCAGCCGCCGATTACCCCACCCCTCCCCGACAGGTTCCTTCGCGGAGATGAGCCCTTCCGCGCACGGACGTGGTCGTCGCTCAGAATGACAGAAGGAGAACCCACATGACCACTGCCATCGTTAACGCCACCATCATCGACGGCACCGGCCGCGATCCGTTGCCGAACGGCACAGTGATCCTCGACGGCGACACCATTGAGCGCGTTGGCGCGGGCATCGATCCGCCGCGCGGCGCGAACGTCATCGACGCGAGCGGCGCGACGGTCATGCCGGGGATGATTGACTGCCATGTGCACCTGTACGGGAAGGTCACGCCGTGGTACGAACGCCTGCAGCTGCCATCTAGCCTGCAGCTGTTTCACGGCGCCAAGAACGCACTGCGGACGTTGGACTCTGGATTCACCGCGGTGCGCGACGCCGGAGGCTCGCCTGCCGGATTCAAGATGGCGATTGAGCAGGGGCTCATACCGGGGCCCCGGATGCGGACAGCCGTCGTTCACCTTTCGCAGACCGGAGGGCACGGGGACTCAACCATGCCTTCCGGGGGCCAGGGCGCGCGAATCAGCGGCGGCGGTGTGGAGTGGCCGAACAATGTCGTAGACGGAACCGATGAGGTCCGCAAGTCGGTGCGCGAGATCCTGCGCGCCGGCGCGGACTTCATCAAGCTGTCGTCGACCGGCGGCGTCATGTCTCCGAGCGATGAACCGGACCACACAGGTTTCACTCCTGAAGAGATAGGCGTCATGGTTTACGAAGCACGCGCACGCGGGAAGACTTGCATGGCGCACGCCCAGGGGACGCAGGGCATAAAGAACGCGGTCCAGGCGGGCGTTGAGTCTATCGAGCACGGGTTCTTTCTGGACGATGAAGTGATCGATGAGATGAGGCGAAGAGGCACGTTCCTTGTGCCGACGATGGTCGCTCC
>CAYZLC010000156.1:0-4601 GCA_964479365.1 uncultured Dehalococcoidia bacterium | reverse complement strand
CAGGTCGGGTCACGCTCAGGCGGTTGCCGTTCCCATCGTACTCGTAGTGCGCGACACTCGTCCCGTTCTTCGTGAGGTCGACCAGGCGGCCTGCCGGGTCATAGGCATACGTGTAGGTTTCCGTGACCCCGCCGATCGTCTCCACCTTCTCCGTGATCCGGCCCAGTGCGTCATGGGTGTACTGGACGTTGAGCTGCGGCGAGCCACTGTAGCTGGCTTGGTAGGTGCTCAGTTCGCCGAACGTGTTGTAGGTCAGGCCGTCAGTCACATTGCCGAGGGTGGTGCCCGTCAGCAGGCCGTGCTGCGGATGCCGGGTGAGGCTGAGACTCCCCACCTGAGTGAGGAGGCTGTCGGGGTCGTACTGGAAGGTGATGGGATTCGCGCCGTTCACGGCCTCGGTGGCCGCCCGAAAGTCGGTGTTGTGGGTCTGAGTGACGCTCCCGGCCACGGATCCGGTCGAAGTGGTTCCGGTGGCGATCGCGCGATCGTACGTTCCATTTCGCAGGGTCCTGCACAACCTGCGGTCATTCCCACTCTCCATTTCCTTACAGTTCTTGCAACAGCTTGTCGCGCATCTGCCTCAATTGTATTGGCAAATCATCGAGGCTCCGGAGCCGAAGGAGGATGAGAGCATGCTCATGTTCCGAGATGCCCGACTTAAGACCGAGGAGCACCCTGCCATACTCCTCCGAGGAGAAAGAACGCAGTACCTCCAGAGACTCACGAGGCCGAATTAAGAGCAGAGTTGTCATTTGGTCAAGGAAATCGCTTGCGACTTCTCCATCCGAATGGAGGTAGCCTAGGTATATCTTCCTTGCTGCCTCTAAGTTACCGGTCCCGGCGATTGTTCCGAGAACCTGGATTGGACCTTGATCGGCGGGAAATGCCTGGGATTGCATGATCTCAAAAACGCCCTGGGCGATTCCAACATAATCTGTTGGAAAGAGATCCACAAAGCGATCCCCGTACTTCTGGATAGCTGACAAGTAGGTACCCTGGAGAATTGCTAAACGCAGAGCCGGGCGCTGGATCTGGCTTGGCTCCTGGAGGAGTAGCAACGCGTCAAGATTTCCGTTCGCAGACAATCTGGCAATTTCCTGTAGCGCTGGCTCCGGCAGCGCTCTCGGAATCGACGAGTTCCCCCCGCATCCTCCGACAAGCGAGAACATAAGGGAAGCAACTATTAAGCGTCCAAATCGAGCCCTAGTCCTCTTCATGTAGATTTCCACCTCCCTGCGCCCGCCCATCATCAGTATAGCGTAATTGCCTTGGGAGGATCGCCGTGCCGGATAAGATCCCGCAGGAGTTCCATCGCGTCCTCGGTGGTGCGGATGCAACCTTGAGTTGCATGTTCCCAGCCACATCTACCCGCCGGATCGCATGTCTGCCAACGACCTGCATGGATGCCAACGCCCGTGCGGGGGACCCCCGTAGGTCCAGGTGGAAGGTAAACGTCCAATATGCCGCTGCCAAATCTCCCTGTGAGTCCACCTGGTTTGTCCCGAACCTGCGCACCCGTGGGAAATGTTCCGGTTGGGGCGGGTCCGTATCCTCCGGGAATGAGAGGATCTGCGCTTGGATTTACCGCGTTGTTCGCCGCCGGGAAGTCGCCGACCAAATCTCCGCTCCGATCATAGATTCGGAGTCTACCTTCCCCGCGGCTGAAGCTAAGCGATGATAGCCCAAGCGGATCCGTGAAGTTCAGTGGGTCGCTGACGAGGTATCCATATAGGCTGGTGTCCCCACCCCCGAACCGAATGGGATCCTTCGTGGTCCAACGGCCGGTGAACGCATCGTAGTCCCGAGCCCCGAAGCGGGTGAGCTTCGTGTGCTGGTCGTAGAGGCCCCCGGCAAAGCCGAAGGGCTGGAAGCCGGGATTCGTGTCCTGGGTGATCTGCCCGAACTCGTCGTAGTCGATTCTCTGGGCAATCGTGCCAGTCGCGATGTCCACGACGAGCCTGACGCTCCCGAGGTGATCTGTCAAGAGGCGGTAGGTGGTCCCGCCCTTGACCAGATACTCAGGCACGTTCAACTTGGTGCCGTAGACGAACCGGCTGACGAGGTTACCCGTGCCGTCCAGCTCCGCGATGGTGCGGAACTGGCCACTGTACAGGAAGCTTTGGGTAAGGGTGCCGTTGACCTTCTTGCCGATCCGCCGGTTCTGCCCATCCACAACATACTCGATCTGGGTGCCACTCGGCAACGTGACCGAAGTCAGGTTGCCGAAGACGTCGTAGGAGTACGTGGTGACCTCTCCGCCACTCGTCGCGGTCTGGAGATCACCGTTCGCGGTGTAGGTGTAGCTCACGGCCCCATAGCTCATCAAACGATCCTGGGCATCATAGGTTCCCGAGATTGTTCCGCTGCCGGGGCGGGTGACCGCAAGGCGGTTGCCGTTCCCGTCGTAGTCGTAATGGGCCGTGAGGGTGCCGCCCACGGTGACATCGGTCAGGTGGCCAGCCTGGTCGTAGCCATAGAGCGTCGTGGTGGTTGCCCCACCGATGGTCTCCACCTTCTGGGTGATGCGCCCCAGGGCATCCCGAGTGTACTGGGTGTTGAGCTGCGGCGAGCCACTATAGCTGGCTTGGTAGGTGCTCAGTTCGCCGAACGTGTTGTAGGTCAGGCCGTCAGTCACATTGCCGAGGGTGGTGCCCGTCAGCAGGCCGTGCTGCGGATGCCGGGTGAGGCTGAGACTCCCCACCTGAGTGAGGAGGCTGTTGGGGTCATACTGGAATGCGATGTCATTGGCTCCATTCACGCTCTCAGAGGCCACGCGGAGGTCGGCATCGAAGGTGCGGCCCACGCTCCCGGCCACGGGGCTGTTCCAGGTGGTTTCGGTGCGTAGGATCCCGTCGTACGTATAGCTCAGTGCCACGCCCCCGGGGGCGCTGATCCCACTGAGCCGGCCGGTCGTGGGATGGTAAGCAAAGGTGGTTTGTCCCCGCGGCTCTGTCAGGGTACTCAGGCGGCCGCCGGTGTCGTAGCCTGGTGTGATGCTCTGACCTTCGGAGCGGGCCAGGTGCCAGAGCCTCAACGCCACCGAAGTGCCACCGCCTCATTGCCAGGACCACAAGGGCCCGTTCTTGTGAGGCAATAAATCTTTCGTGAGGCAAGCGCCCGTTTCGGCGCGGGGAACCAACGTCTTGGAAAGTATGGCAAGAGGCGCCGACATGTCCATGGTGCAGGCAACGAAGCTATGCCACTTCGTCATGATATCACGGTTGCCCTGGCACTGAGGTGGTGGCATCTGGCGGATTATTCGTTTCGGATTTTATTCCCTTCTTTCCAGGTCAGCTTGCCTCCATCTTCGGAGCTCGAGTGTGGTCGCCTATCGTAGATTGGTTTTTCTGACGAATCTTCCGTTCTGCCAGATATAGACCCTTCTACCTGACAACTTCTTGGTCGGCGAATCGGCCGCGTCGAGCAAGCCAATCGCCACCGGTTTACCTTCATGTTTTGGCCCAAACTCGATTTGCGATGCCTGGGCATCAAAGATTTGTCGAAACCGCCTGGTGTTATTTTCCCAAGCGTAAACCGTAATACACTTGAGACCTCTTTGCCCGCAAGTCCAGATGGTTACAATTTCGGCAATCTTGTTCCCCGTAAGGTGCATCAAGAGTAAATCGATGAGTTCTTCGCCCCCGCCCGGAGCTTCGTAGACCTCTGTAAGGGTGGAACCAATCAACATAAAGATCCTCAGCCTCGGCTCTGGCAGGAAAGATTCTCTCAATACTGCCGCCACATAGGTATCAGGGGGGATCTCAAACTGCACAGCATTCAATACAGTTGGTGTCGCAATCTGTTGTTTGAGTGCATCCATTGCCGACTTCTGGGCTAAGGCGACTCCAAGGCTGGCCGTCACTGCAATCCCTAAGCAGATCAGGACTACTCTAAGGTGGTTGATCGAACTCTCCTTTCTCTGTTTTTCCCTTGCGCAAATGCCGAGGCTTACTCTTAAGGACAACACTGGGTCACTCCTGAATCGCCGGCTGCCTTCAGACAGTTCATGACCTTGTCGATGTATCTGTTTGACTTCGGGTAATTCTGCTTCGGTTGTAGGTAGCCTTCCTTATAGTTTTTCGCGACGCGGCTCTCTCCTGCGGTGTAGGCTCCTACGGATTGCCGCACATCCCCCCCAAAGCGACTTAGGAGATAATTGATGTACAGAGTACCCACACGAACATTTTCAGCCGGGTTTGTCAAGTCAGGTTGCTCATTCTCTCCAAGTGATCCTGCGTTCTTTAGTTGTGCCAAGGCGCCTGGAGTTATCTGCATGCGGCCCACTGCGTTAGAAGGTGACTGATAAGTATCGGCCGAGCCTTCAGCCTTGATGATGCAATCGATCAATGTTTTGGAGGCGCATACAGCAAGGCCAATCGGGTCAGTAAAATGGACAGGGTTGTTCGCTGCATATGTGTACAGGTTTGCATCCCCACTCCCAAAACGGATGGGATCTTTTGTTGTCCACCGCCCCGTGAAGGCATCGTAGTCCCGGGCGCCGAAGCGGGTGAGCTTGGTGTCGGGGTCGTACAGGCCCCCAGCGAAGCCGAAGGGTTGGAAGCCGGGGTTGGTGTCGAGGGTGATCTGGCCAAACTCATCGT
>CAYZLC010000155.1:0-4636 GCA_964479365.1 uncultured Dehalococcoidia bacterium | reverse complement strand
GGCCTGGCAGCGGTCACCGCCCTGACGTTCCGCGAGCCGCCGCGGCCGGAGACTGTGCTGGTCCGGCCGTCTTACGGGCAGATCCTCCGCCAGAGTGCCGAGATCGTGCAACGGCGGGCGGCGGTCCGCTACGCGATCCTGTTCGCCAGCGTCATTGCGATAGGAAGCATCGGGCCGATATTCTTCTTTCAGCCCTTCCTGGTCGAGCACGGCGTCGATACCGGCGAAGTGGGCCTCTGGCAGACGCCGATGCGGATTGCCGCCATCTTCGGCGCGCTGGCCGCGCATCGGATCATGCTCGAGCTGGGCGAGCGGCGAACGTTCGTCCTGATGCCGATGGTGCTGATCGCCTCGTACGCGCTGTTGGCGCTCTGGGGGTCGCTTTACGCCCAGGTGGCCTTCCTGGCGCTCAACTTTGTCATGGTCTTCTCGCAGCCGGTGCTCACGGGTTACGTCAACCGTCGCGTGCCGAGCCAGCAGCGCGCGACCGTCGTCTCGCTGACGAACCTCGTCCGAGCGTTCGTGCTGATACCGACCGCGCCGCTGATGGGCGTGCTGTCGGACGAGGTCTCAACGACAGCGCCCTACTGGGCGGGAGGAATCATGGTGGCGGCCTTCAGCCTGCCGCTGCTGATCCTGTGGCTGCCGTTGATGGGGCAAAAGGAGCCCCACGAGCCGGCGGTGCCGGAACCGGCGGGTGCGGCGAGCGGGGACTAGGCGCTCGTGGGCGAGGGCTCCTGGGTTAGGGCCCATCGTAGCAGGAGAGCGGCGGCGGCCAGGACGAGCGCCAGCGTGCCGGCGCCAACCACGAGGTTCATCAAAGCTCTGCTTCCCGCTCCTTGCAGCTGGGCTTCCGCGGCTTGGCTGTGATCGATCGTGCCGGTGAAGTCCGCCGAGGCGAAGGCCTGGGCGGCGCGGTCGAGCTCGGCGTCTGGGCTCCGGCCGAGGAGGCCGATTCGCTGCCAGATGCCGCGCGGCGCGGCGAGCTTCTGCTCCGGCGGCAAGATAGGCGTCTATCGCGCCGTCCGCTGTGTCGATCGTCTCCAGGAATGGCGCGAAGTCCCATGTTGCGACCGCGTTTTGCAGGGAGTATGGGTAGGCCAGACGCGCTTCTGTGGCCCCGCTATTCAGCGTCGAAAGGCGCTCTCTGATTTGAAGGTAAGCGTTGAGCCCGGCGTCGAGACGATCCAGTGTTGCGAGCGCGTCGGCGAACTCCCAGGCAGCCACCTGCTCGCGAACGGGGGCGAACACGTTCTGCGACAGCTCCGAGGCTTCAGCGGCGGTGCGAGCGATGAGGGCGGCGAGGCGGTCACGCGCTACTCGCCTGTTGCGGATCTCTTGCTCGCGGTCCGGAGGGAAGACGTAGCGGATGAAGAGATCGTCGGCCTGGACGCCGGCCTCGTCGACGCCATCGATGAAGCGCCGCACACCGACTGTTCCGGCTCGAAGCGGGACGACGGCCGCCATTGTTCGCCTTACGGCCTCGGACCCAACTGTCGTCTCGAGCTGTTCGAAGAAACGCTGGGACCAGTAATACCCCTTATACTCGCTTGTTATCTGTTCTTCCTCGGCGGTGTTGAGATCGATCGTTAGCGTCCAGTCGAGCAAGGGATAGGGTGGCCTGTCGTCGGCGGTTTCGGGCGTCGGCAGCGGCCGGCCATCGATACGCGCAGCAGCGCGATCGGAGATGTATTCGGCCATACCCTCCGCCAGCCAGTGGTTGCGGAAGGACTGTGTCCAGGCGTGCGTGAGCTCGTGGAGCAGTGTCGTGTCGCGGAAGTTTTCGGCGAGACGGATGTGGCAGACCACATGAGAGCAGCCCGCCAGGCCAGCGTAGCCGTATAGCTGCTCGTCGGTCCTCTCACTGATGCCGATCGCTTCGGGGCCCGGATAAGGGACGCCGATCATCTCTTCGAGTGCCGGGCCCGCAGCTATGACTACTTCGGTGACGCGCCGGGCCCATTCTTGGTCTCCCGGAGATTCGTTTACGGTGAGTTGGACCGTGCGGCTGCCAAATGCGATCGTCTGGGGGTCTTCAAGGTTCGCGCCGTCACTCGCCCTGCCAGCGGCAGGCGGCAGCGTCACCTGCCAGACGGCGGCCAGTGAGTAGATAGCAACAAGAAGCAGGAGACGGGTCACGGCGGAGGTAGGCGTCGTCGCCCTCTGTGCGTAGGCATGGCGCCAAGACTACAGATGCTGGTAGAGAGCGGAGTGTTTCTCTGCACACCGGGACTACGACAAGTACCGCCGTCCACGCGGGGGCAAGAGATAGAGCGCCGTTAGGCCGACCGTAATTGCCAACGCGGCATACGGTTGCCAGAGCGACAGGACAAGCGCCACCAAGTAGACGACTAAGGATGAGCCGTACTGTAGCGTGAGGAACCGCAGGTAGTCCGGGTGCAACGTCTCGTCCACAAGGCCGTGCCACCTGGCGTAAAGCCAGACGCTCAACCAGGAGAAAGCCGGCAGCAAAAGGCCGACGATGTATAAAGCGATTGCCGTTTTTCGTTCGGCGTCATCGTTGAAATACTCGCCTATTACGGCGGTGGGGAAAGGTACGAAGGCGATGCACATCAGGAAGAAGACGTTGAGCATCAGGAATACGTGATCCGTGCGGAGGAAGAGCCGGAAGAAGGCGTTGTGGTTAGCCCAGTAGATGCCGATAGTCACGAAACTGAGAACATAGGCGCCGTACTCCGGCCAGAGGTCGAGGAGCGCGTCGCTCAGGCTCTCGTCTGAGGTGAGGACCGGGACACCGATCTCGATGATGAGGAGGGTGATGGCGATGGCGAAGACACCGTCGCTGAACGCCTCGATACGCTCGGTGCCTTCGTCGTGTTCGTGGTCTGGCGTCCTCATGCCGCTTCGATATTCGACCGCCGTTTTCTTAGGCGCAACGCCCGTAGGGGCGAGGCTTTAAGAGCAGAGCGCACCCGGGGCCATATTCTGAGCAGGCAGCATCACGTGGGACGCGCCGGCGTTCTGGGCGCCTCGCCCTACGCCGACGTTATCCCCGCTATGCCCGCCGCCCTCAACTCCTCGATATCGCCGTCCGCGTAGCCCGCCTCGCGGAGGAGGTCGACGGTGTGTTCGCCACGCTTGGGGGAGGTGGTGCGGACGGCGCCGGGGGTGTCCGAGAACTTGGGGCCGACGCCGACCTGCTTGACGGCGCCGAACTCCGGGTGCTGGACCTCGGTGACCATGCCGCGCGCCTGGACGTGCGGGTCCTCGAAGACCTCGTCGAGCGAGTAAACGGGGCCGACGCAGATGTCGCGCTGACGCAGCTCTTCGAACCACTCATCGCGCGTCTTCTCCTTGAACTTGGTCCGCAGCGCCTCGAACATCTCGGGGTACTTCTCGCGGTTGTTCTGGTGGGGGATGTACTCCTCGCAGCTGAGCGCCTGGCAGAGCTCGGACCAGAACCAGGGTTCGATGCAGCCGATGCTGATCCACTTACCGTCGGAAGTCTCGTAGACAGAGTAGGCGGGATAGCCGCCGTTGAGCATCTCGACGCCCGGCTTCGGCACCATCCCCGCGGCGAAGTACTGGCTGGCAGGGAAGGCGAGCAGCGAGGTGACGCCATCGCTCATCGCGATGTCCACGTACTGCCCTCGGCCGGTCTGGCCGCGGGCGATGACGGCGGCGAGGATCGAGAACGCGGCGTAGAGCCCACCGCCCGCGAAGTCCGCGATGATGTTCATCGGGATGGCCGGCGGCGACCCTGCCGTGCCGATGAGGCCGAGCGCGCCGCCGATGCTGATGTAGTTAATGTCGTGGCCAACCAGGCCGGCGTAGGGGCCCGTCTGGCCGTAACCGCTAAGCGAGCAGTAGATCACGCGATCGTTGCGCGCCTTCACGACGTCGTAATCCACGCCCAGGCGCTTGACGACGCCTGGCCGGAAGCCCTCCAGCACGACGTCCGCCTTCTCGGCCAGGCGGAGGAACGCCTCCTGGGCGCGCGGCTCCTTGAGGTTGAGGGCGACGGAGCGCTTGTTGCGGCTGAGCGCCCAGAAGGCCTGCGTGCGCTCGCTCATCCCCATCTCCATGCGCCTGCCCGCGCCGGGCGGCTCCTCGACGACGATAACGTCGGCGCCGAGGTCGCCGAGGAGCATCGTGCAGTAGGGACCGGGGGCCTGGCGGGTGAGGTCGAGGATGCGGATTCCTTCCAGCGGCATGGTCATGGGGCGGCTCCTTCTTTCACCACAAAGACACGAAGACAACAAAGTATCCATTGGGATTCGGTCTGCGCGTATTCTATAGTCTCGGTGTCTTTGTGCCTTCGTGGTGGAACAGTACGCTGACTTCACAGCGCTGATGCCCCTCTGTTACCATGGCCCTACGGTCCGGGGCTGTAGCTCAGCTGGGAGAGCGCCACACTGGCAGTGTGGAGGTCAGGGGTTCGAGCCCCCTCAGCTCCACCAGTTCGACAAGGGACAAACGGACAAATCTACAAACCAGCAAACCTATAGCGAATAGAGGCGGCGAAGGAGAGTAGTAGGGCCTCCGTAGCCGGGGCGTTCAGCCTCGACGCAGAGAGCCGGCGGTTGGTGCAAGCCGGTAGGCGACAGGCCCGAGCTCGCTCTGGAGTCTCGCCGGTGAATGCTTCCTCGGAAGGATAGCCGGCGACGGGGAAGCG
>CAYZLC010000154.1:0-4689 GCA_964479365.1 uncultured Dehalococcoidia bacterium | reverse complement strand
TGCACGAGCTGGAGCGCACGGGCGGCCGCTACGGGATGCAGCTGATGTGCTGCGGCGGCGGCCTGGGAACGGCGACGGTCATCGAGCGATTGGACTAAGTCCTAGGTTACTCAGTCGTCGGCTATCAGTTAATCTTGGGAGCGAGCGTTGTTCGCCCCAAATACGCGATGCTCTACATGTCCGAACCGCTTTTTCGAAAGATAGACTGCCTTCAGCTACCGGTCCCCGACATCGAGGCAGGGCTGGCGTTCTACCGCGACCGGCTGGGTCATGAACTCATCTGGCGGACGCCCACCGCGGCCGGGCTGCGCATGCCGGACACGGACGCGGAGATCGTGATTCAGACGGAGAGACCGCAGCTGGAGGCGAACCTGCTCGTCAGCTCGGCGGACGAGGCGGCGAAGCGTGTCGAAGAGGCGGGCGGCGCGATCGTCGCCGGGCCCTTCGAAATCCAGATCGGACGCTGCGTGGTCGTACGCGATCCGTGGGGTAACGCGCTTGTGCTGCTGGACGGGAGCAAGGGACGGCCGGCGACGGACGAGACAGGGAACGTTACGGGTTTAGGGACACGATAGCGCGCGAGCGCGTCGCCCGTCAGGCGAGAGGAGACCCTACGGTGGGAAGGGGCACTGACCCAGGTTGGTGAAGAACGCCGGCTGTCCGCCGAACATCGGGGGCCTTGCGGTCGATGATAACGTTCCCGGGTTAAGCGTGTTCAAGTCGGCGATGCCGATGACGTTGTTCCCATCGAGGTCCCACCGCACGAGCGTTGGGTCCAGCGGATCAGGAACCACGTGGTGCATCTTATTGAAAGACCCGTCCGTCCGGATTGGGAAGATGAAAGTGGCGAAGTCCGCAACGTTGAGGGCGTTGTCCGGCGAGAGGTCAGCGGGCCAACCGTTGTTGCCGCAAGGGTCATTCGGGTTGGTGCCGACGTGGGCCTCCACACTGGTCGTGAAGCCGTCGCCGTCCGGGTCGCCGTTTGGTGCCGGCGTGGGCGAGGGCGAGGGCGATGGGGTGGGCGCCGGTGTGGGGGGCGGTGTCGGCGCAGGCGTAGGGGCGAGGTAACCTCCGAAGTCGTTGGTCCAGTACCAGCCGTAACCGCTGCCGGCGGTGTACACGCGAGCGATTCCCATGACCTTGTAGTTCGAGTTGAGCATGTTGGCGTCGTGCCCGGGCGAGCCCTTCCAGAGGTCGAAGGCAACCTGGGCCGAACTTGTGCCGGCGGCGATATTCTCGCCCAGCCACGTGTTGTAGTTGTAGCCGAAGTCGCTCATCCGCTGGAATGGGTTACGTCCGAGCGAATCCGTGTGGCTGAAGTAGTTGTTGACGCCCATGTCCGTGCTCATCCATTCCGTGGCGTTTTGGAGGTTCGGGTTGATCGAGAGCGTGGAGCGGCCGTTCTGCTGGCGGTATTGGTTGATGAGATTGAGGAAGGCCTGTTCCTCGGCGTCGAGCGTTGTCGTGGCTGTCGTAGCGTGCGGCCCTCCGGCGAAGGCGATCGCGGCCGCCGCGACGGTGATCGTGCCGATGAGCGGCAGCAGGAGTTTCTTGGGCATCGTTTCGTCTTCCTCTTTTCCGCCGATTCGCGTGAGCAATAAGGGGATCGCGTCCAAATGATGAGACATCATGGGCAGATGCGAATTACATCGGGACGCCGGCGCGATGGACGAGAAACGGTAAAGTAAACGGGTATTCACCGGGGCGGCGGCAGGTCGCTTTCGGTAGAGCAGGCGGTCAGCGAGGGCTCAGGCTCTGTTGCTTAGAACCTGCAAATGGAGGGTGGTGGTTGCGCCGCCCCAGTGTGGCAGCCCCTGAGCTGAGTAGTCGTCGCTCAGGACGACGGGTCTATTCGATCAGGCCCATCGCCCTGCCGGAGTCTTCCAGGAGCTGCGCGGAGATAACGGCCTCAGCGGCGATGGCTTCCAGGTCGCCTGCTCCGTTAAATTCTTGTTCGACGACGACGATGCTCTCGCAGAGGTCTCGAGCAAGGAGAGGGTCCGCGGCTCGCAGTGGCTGATCGATGTCGTGGGTGACAGCGTGGGTGTCGCCGGCGAAGGCGGCGCGCGCCGACGCGTCGTCACCAGCTTCAGCGGCTCGTTGTACTGCGCCCATCTTCTGCACCGCAACCTCGAGGCGTTCCTTGGTGACGGGACCTGTCGTGAGCGGTGGGATTGAGCCGGCGCAGACGCTGGCGGTCGCGGCGGGCTGGAGTACGGACGGTGTAGGCGAGGGTTCGCCTGTCTCGTCGCCATCATCCGAGCCGCAGGCCGCAACCAGTGCGATAGTGAGCGCGACGCCGAGAGCGACCGCGAGGCGGGAAGAGGACATCTGTCAGGCCGCCGTGTCCATGTGCCTGACCGGAGAATGGGAGGCGGTGCGGGACTGCCACCAGAGGAATAAGGAGGAGACCGCCAGGAATGCGAATCCGAGCAGACTGAGGATTAGGTATGTCCGTATAAACAGCCACACTGTATCGACACCCAGATCGATCAACTGCTGCTCGAAGGGGTCTGCCTCCGTCTCGGCCGTGCGCAGGGCGAAGCGGACAGCCACTGCCGCCGCGAGCGAACTCACTGCCGCTGTGGCGATCGCTGCGCCGAGGGCCAGGAGCCGTATGTAGGATTTCAGGCCGATCCAGAGGAGCGTCGCCAGGATGAGGGACAGGAATCCGAAAACGAAGGCGGCTGCCAGGAAGATGGTGCTCCACTTCTGCGTCGCCAGGCCGAAGGCCCGGTGCAGACCGCCGGCCGTAGAGACGCGCTCGATGTCCTGCCGGCCCTCGGTGTCCGCTTCCGCCCACGCGGACATCCCTTCTTCGTAAAGCCGTTCGGCCGATTGGTCGAGGATTCGCGTGCGCAGGTCCGGGCCGCCGATGCTGCTGGCTTCCTCCCGAGGAATATCAACCGGCACCGGAAAATTGGGGACACGCACCGTGTCCCCTTCACTGCTTTCGGCCGCAGCGCGGAGGTCGGTCTCCAGGCGTGGCAACAGGGCGTCGACGTCGGTCGTGATTGCGACGCCCCGTCGCAGGATTCGATGAGCGGTCCCTTCTGAAGTCACTTGAAACGCGGTGGCGAAAAGGAATGAGGCGCCAAGCGTGAACGCTAACAAAACGGCGGTCAGCCACTGTGAGGCGATCCTGAGGAACGAGGCGTCGTCTCTCACGGAAGTTCGAGCACGACAGTGCCCGCGAGCATATCGTGTAGAGCCCGCCGCTCATCATTGAACAGGGCTGGCACGGCGCCGAGCGCGAGAGGGAACATACTCAGTGGCCAGAGCACGGTCCGCTGCAAGGCGCGCAACGCGGATAGTGGCTCACCGTCGCGGTCAGTGACTTCAATACGCACAGCCATCATGCCGATGCTCTGCCCCCGCCAGGTCCAGAGGACGAAGAACAGGAGCGGCACAAAAGGGATGTAGCTGAGCAGTACGACATACACCCAGCGCGTTTCACTGTCCGATAGGTGAGAACTGCCGGCCAGCGCGATAGGGAGAAAGGCGATGGTGAAGAAGAGAAGGAAGAAGGAGCCCATCACGATCAGGTCCAGAATGAACGCCACGGTGCGCATCTGAAAGCCGGCGTAGGGGAGAAGCGCAGCGCGCTCGCCTGAGGTCCGGTTCGCCTGTACAGTAGCGGGCATTACATCTCGGCGATTATAGCACGGGGCGCTCGTGTGGCCGACTCCTGAGCGCGGTCGCCCGGAGATCCGGCCCCCGAGGATCAGTAGCCGTCGTACGTGTCGTCGGGTGTGACGGGAGTGGGAGAAGGAACGGCGGCCTCGCCTTGATCGCCGACCGTGAGGGCGCCTTCCATTTGCTGCGCCTCGTGAAAGCGGCAGTAGTACGTGAACCGGCCGGCGTCTGCGAGCGTGACTAGGACCGTGGTCTCTGCGCGGGATTGCAGCTCAGCATCGACGTCGAATTCCTCGATTGTGAACGTATGTGGTGCGTCGCCTGAGTTCGTCAGCCTAATCTCGAGCTCTTTGCCGGCCTCCACCTGGAGCTTTCCGGGTGTGAAGGAAAAGTCCTTTAGCGTTATCTCCACTGTTTGGCGAGAGCTGGTTCCGCCGCCGTCTTCGTTGCCGCTAATGCCCTCTTCATCGCTACCGCAGGCGTAAGCGGCCATGATTGCGCTCACGAGGATGGTCCCGGCTAGATAACGACGTGTCATCAGTGAAACCTCCTGTGGTTTGCAGTGGATACGTGCTTCGGTAAACTGGGGATTCCAAGGACCAGCGCAGTGGACGTGAGTCGTCGCATTGACTGGGCGGCGGATTTTGCTATACTTACGGATGGTCGCTCCGCTGGGGCGTCCTTTTTTTGGTTCGTCTTGATGGCGGGCGGGGGCCGAAGTGGCGCAATGGTAGCGCAGGCGATTTGTAATCGCCAGGTTGGGGGTTCGAATCCCCCCTTCGGCTCCAGGACGAAGAGGAACCGGGAGTAGGGAGCCAGAGGGGCGGTGGCTTTGTTCAATGATGCTGGTTCCTAGCTCCTAAGCAATGGCGGGGTGGGTGAGTGGCTAATACCACCGGGCTGTAAACTCGGCGCCCTTACGGGCTACGCAGGTTCGAATCCTGCCCCCGCCACCAGGTTAGTTGACAGTTGCTAGTAGAGAGCCGAGAGTGGGAAGAGGCCCACGTAGCTCAGTTGGTAGAGCACGTTCTTGGTAAGAACGGGGTCACCGGT
>CAYZLC010000153.1:0-4693 GCA_964479365.1 uncultured Dehalococcoidia bacterium | reverse complement strand
CGACGGCCCAGACCACCAGCGCAGCGGAGAGAAGGACGGTCGCGCCGGTTGCGCCCAGCGTTTCGAGAAGATAGGAGCCGAAGGGGCCGAGCACTTCGAGGTCCGGCTCCAGGTTGATGATCGCAAGGACTCTGACGATCTCGACGGGGTTTAGCAGCAATGCGGCGAGGAGGCCGCTTCCCCCGAGCGAAGCTTCGGAGACGAGGCCAATCAGGACCAGGTCGAAGAAGAGAACGGCGAAGAACCAGATGAGCATGACGACGCCCAGCGCCTGCACGCGGCTGGCGGAGACGACCGAGGCGAGCAACCCGATTCCGGTCATGACGGACGTGAGCGCGAGGACGAGCACGAGCAGCAACACATAGGTCGACGCATCTATGGAGGAGGCGAAGATGGCGATGACTGCGCCACCGGCGCCGAAGCCGGCGATCGTCGCGATGCTGGTTGCCGCCACCAGGCCCGTGAACTTCCCGAGCAGAAGTTCGAGGCGGCTGATTGGCTGCGAGAGCAGGTAGGTCAGGTGCCCGCGGTCGCGCTCAGCGGCGATGCTGCCGGCGCCGAGCGAGAGGGCGACGAGGGGCGCGAGGAGAAGGCACAGGTTCAGCAGGCTCGCGGTGGTGCGGCTGAAGTTCTCGAAGCCGAGGCCGCCGAGGTTCCTCTGTCCCAGGTAGGAGAGTCCGAGTGCGAGGACGGCGAAGACGGCGGCGTAGAGGATGAGCCAACGGCCGGCGACGGCGTCGCGCACCTCCTTCCGGGCGATTGTTATCACTGCGTTCATCGTGGGGTCTCTTCACTGCCGCCAAGGAGGTCGAGTGCGCCGGCCAGGAGATCTTCGAGATTGGCCACAACAGCGGTTATCCGCTCCGGGCCGACGCCGATATCGCTGAGCGCGGAGAGAAAGGCCGACGGCGCCGTTCCGTTCAGGTCGACCACGACACGGTTCCCTTTCTTCTGCTCGAGCTCGTTAGCCGCTATGTCGAGGACCACTCGCCCCTGCTTAAGCACGATGAAGCGGTCCGCCAGGCCTTGGAGGCCTTCGATGAAGTGTGTTGAGAGAAGAATGGTTTTGCCTTCCTGCCGCAGCTCAGCCAGGAGCTCGCGGAACTGTTTACGGCTCTCGGTGTCGAGGTTGGCGGTCGGCTCATCGAGCAGGAGCACGGGAGGGTCTGAGAGGAGGGCCGCCGCCAGCGCCAAGCGCTGGCGCATACCGCCAGAGATCTCGCCGACCTTCATCAGCCGCTCATCCGTCAATTTCACTCGCTCAAGGAGGAGATCGACACGCCGGCGGTCTGCGCCCTTGAGGTCGGCAAGGAACCGGAGTACGCCGATTGGCGTGTCGCCCGGGTCGAACGCCGGCGTTTGGGGCAGGTAGCCGATGAGGCGCCGCGCATCTTTGCCCTGCGTCTTGACCGGCCTGCCTGCGATTTCGATGCTTCCGTCAAAGCCGGTCACTCCGAGGATGCACTTGAAAGTTGTGGTCTTGCCGGATCCATTCGGTCCGAGCAGAGCGACGATCTGGCCCGGCTCGATCGTGAACGAGACGCCGGCCAGCGCTTCAAGCCGCCCGTACCGCTTTGTCACGTCGCTTACGACAACGGGGGCATGGCCGGTTCCGAACACCATCACGACCCCCCTTGCAGACCCGGCAGCCGGCGGACGGCATCGCCGAAAAGGCGGGCCGCGTCGAGGTCCAGGAAGGCCTGGAGGACTGCGCCCGCGAGGACGAGGAGCAGCAGGCTGACGACAAGGAGCCCCCCATTCAGCGCCCCGTCCTTCTGGAGCGCGGGCCCGGGGGGCTGCATCAGCGGCCCGCTATCTTGAATCACCGCGTTGTACTGGTAAAGCGGGAACATGTTCGCGGCGACGTCGATCGCCTGCTGGGCGACCGTGAACTGGAACAGGCGGAGCGTATCGTGGTCGCTCAGTGCGCCCGCGAAGGGAGGCTGGGGCGCGTACGGTGTGTCGCCGACGCCGTCGCCGCCGGCGTCATAGCCGTTGTAGTCGCTCCAGTAGTTCCCCCGGCCGTCGATGGTCCAGACGGGAGCGGGGTTGCGGGCTCCCGTGGAGGTTGACGGCGCGTTGCCTTCGTGGCCGCCATGTTCGCCGCCGGGGGAGCCCGAACCGGCATCTGTGGTGACCGCGCCGTGCGCGAGACCGGAGGCGAGGGCTCCGCTGATTGCCTGGACCTGGACCGTGTTCTCGACGAGCGCGTTTTCGACGAAGGTGATGGGGGCGTTGGGGAAGAGGCCGATGCCGGTGTCGTTGAGAGCCAACAGGTTTCGGATGAAGGTCGCGGAGGCGCCGGCGGAGTTCGGCGTGCCCTCTACCGTGATGCCGTACTTGTTGCGCTGGAGGGTATTCCCCTCGACGAAGATGTTATCGACGTCTTTGATGAGCATGCCGGCCCCGGTTGCGCCGTCGCGGTTGTTCGAGAACTCGTTGTCCTTGACGAGCAGGTCCTGGGAGAACATCAAGACTGCGCCGGTGAGGTTGCCACGAAAAGTGTTCTCGAGAACGCGGTTGTTGTCGGAGGACATGAAGTGGATGGCGTAGCGGCTGTGAGTGACTGTGTTTTGGCCCATGCCGTTGTCGTTGGAAAATTCCAAATGGATACCGTCGGCAGAGTTAGTGATTGTGTTGGCGTGGATAGAGGTGCCCTCGACACGCCAGAGGTAAATTCCGTGGCCACGGCGCTCCTGCGGGATGTGCGCGCCCTGGTCGATGTCGTTGAAGGCGATGGTGGCGTGGTGGGTGCCGGTGACGTGGATCCCGTAGAGGGCATCGCGGATGCGGTTGGAGCGGATGGTGGGCTCGTGGGCGTCCTGCACCTTAATAGCGGCGGCCT
Source organism: uncultured Dehalococcoidia bacterium (assembly GCA_964479365.1). Classification (GTDB taxonomy): domain Bacteria; phylum Chloroflexota; class Dehalococcoidia; order SM23-28-2; family RBG-16-64-32; genus CF-163. The sequence goes on along the minus strand of CAYZLC010000153.1, from coordinate 1,848 downwards.
CCTGGGAGACGGCGCGGCCGCTGCCGCGGATCTCGAAGCCGGAGATGGAGACGCTGGAGCCGGTGATTGTAACCACATCACCCTCGCCGCCCGCGTCGATAACGGGGTAGCCGACCCCCTGGAGGTCGATGGGTTTCTGGAGGACGATCCGCTCGTGGTAGGTACCACCTTCAACAGTGACGACATCGAAGGGGGCGGCAGCATCGATTCGCGCCTGCAAGGACTCTGTGGAGGCAAAGGCAGCGCCCCCGCGGCCCTGGGTGAGCATCAGGGCCGCGAGAGCTGCGCAAACGATTAGCCCTTTGGCTATCGCTTTCACGTTTAGGCCACTCCGCCGCTGACACGCTGAGTAGCGGTGACCGTACCGGCGTCTTCGCCAGCTTGATGTCGCCGCGCCCGCCGGCGACCGATCCAGCGAAGGAATGGTGGGCCGAAGCTGATGACGACGGCGGCCAACAGCATGGCGTAGAACCCGAGTTCGAAACCGTTCTGAGAGTGGAAGTTCCAGACGGCGGTGGTGCCGATGACCTTTGGCGTGATGTCGCCGGTGTTGAGGGCGGCCTCCGGATCCATGGTGTGGCCGTAGTTGTAGAGCCAGTACTGGAGGTCCGCGACGAAGAAGAGGGGAACGAACCAGAAACCAGCGACGATGAACGCGCGAAAGAGGCGCGACCTCCAGGCGATGAAACTAACCGCTATGGCGGCGATGCTGAGCGCGACTAGGCCCGGGATGAAGAGCTTCATCTCGTTCACTGTTTCGATCGGCTTCATGCCGATGTAGTGATTGAGCCCGTTAATCTCCTTGACGGCGTCGAAGCCTTCGTAGTACCCCTCCGTTTCGCCTTCGAAGCCGTCACCGTACGCGTACATTGTGAGCCCGGCGGGATACTGAGGCGCCACGAGCTCCATTCGCCAGAGGGGCAGGAAGGTGGCCAGGAGGAGGAGCGCGGCAGAGATGAGTGCCGGGATCAGCCAGAGGGGATCGGGTCTGCGGAACAGTTTCTTCATTATGCTCACCTCAATTGTTCTCGTCCTTCCCTCCCGCCCATAACGGGCGGGAGGGAAGGACGACAATGGTCTACTGATTGGCGGCCGCTGCGGCTGGTTCGACGAGCATCCAGCCAGCCATCTCCAGGTGGAGTGCGGAGCAGAACTCGGTGCAGTAGAAGTTGTAGGAGCCGGGCTTGTCTGCGACGAACTCGAAGCTCGCGGTCTCGCCGGGATCCAGGCTGCCCTGGATGTTGTAGTCGGCGATGGCGAAGCCGTGGGTGGCATCCTTGGTCTGCTCGATGTTGGTGATGTGGAGGGTGACGTTGTCGCCTTCCTTCAGGCGAAGGATGTCCGGGGTGAAGTGGCTGCGGGTGGCGGTCATCCAGACCTCGACGTTGCTGCCGTTGCGCTCCACTTTCTCCTGCCCACCCTCGATGGCGAATTCGCTCTTCTCCATCGCAATCACATCTGTGCCCGGTTCGTACAGGTTCAGCGCATGGAGCTTGTCGGCCTTAATGATCTGCGAGTAGTGCGGCTCGCCGAGGCCGATTGGCATGTCGGCGATGAGTTCCGGCGAGCCGGTGCCCCCCTTGAGGTCGATCAACTGGAAGTTCTGCGGGTGCAGCGGGCCGACGGTGAGGAAGCGGTCGATGCTCCATTTGTTAAGGGCGACCATGTAATTGTCGTCCGGAGAAACCGTGTCACCCTCAGCGGTGGCCAGGTGGCCGATGTTGTAGTTGGTGGGGATGGTCTGGATGAGCGTGAAGGGCTCTTCGTCCGTCTTGACCACGTCTTCGCCAAGGGTGAACTTGGCGATGGCGTTGGCGAGGAACATGCTGGTGTAGCCGTGGCCCTGGC
>CAYZLC010000152.1:0-4747 GCA_964479365.1 uncultured Dehalococcoidia bacterium | reverse complement strand
ACCAACTCCGAGCGCTTGTCCGAATACGGTCGCGCGCTCGCCCGCGTCCTCGACCCCGGCCTGCATGGCGGCTCGCTCCAGCGCGGTGCAGTCGTTGACGGTGTAGGAGACGTTGGTGCCGTTGAGGATGATCGCGGAGAGACCGGCAGCACCGTTGTTGGCGGCTGTCACGACCGCGTCTACGGCACCGACATCGTTCACCCTAGCGCGCAGGGTGGCGCTGCTGTAGAACTTGTCGAAGTACGGCTGGTCGATGAACTCTATGTCATCGCGTGAAACGCCAGAGGCGACGATCGCGTCGATGACGGGCTGAAGATCAGCTTCCGTGATCTGTGCTATCTCTTGCTGCTCAGGCACGGGCGCCGCGGGCGCCGCGCCTCCGGCGGAGCCCGGCTCTGCGCCGCCCGGGGAAGTGTCGCTGACCGGGCCGTTGCTGCTGAAGTAGAACTCGACGATGGCGGCATCTGCGGGGGCGATGGCAGAGCCGTAGCCCTGTACGGTGATGCCATCGGCCCCCTGTTGAAGGAGCGGCGCGCCGCCGGACCGCATAGAGTCACTGGCGACGCCAGCATCCAGCCCAGTCCCAGCGAACCCGGGCGCAGCCTGGCGGCCGGCAGCGGGAGCGGGTACTTCGATGGAAGCTGTATCGCTTTCCTCGCCGGCTGTTGTGTTACCCGCTAGGCCCTCGCTGATGGCAGCGACGGCGAGCCCCTTCTGCGTGCGTATACCGGACACTTCGTCGCCGTCACCACCGCCGCAGGCGGCGAGCGCAGCCAGCAGGGCCACGGCCAGAAGCGACCCGGCGATGTAACGAGCCTTCATCACGATCCTCCTGTTCTTTCCTCTTGAGGTCATTGGGTTTCTCAATCCTCATCTACAGACGTAATGCCACTTCGATTAGTTCCGGCTCAGACCAAGCGGCGGCGCCGCAATGCGAGGTCGGCAGCGACGCCGGCAAGCAGCACGATGAGCGAGACCGCCAGAACGATCTCGATGACTCGCAACGTCGAGATGCTGTCATCGTCTCCGGCAGACAAGGCGGCCGCGTCGGGGGCCTCATCATCCGTGATCGCGGCTGGCGGCGAGGCGGAGCCGGAGTTCTGGTTAGCGGCTATCGATTTCTCGTCACAGATCTCCGTTGCGGGGCCAGCCCCAATACCGTTGTTGAGGTTGCTGTTTGCAGTGGCTGCTGGCGCCGGCTGGGGCGTGGCGTTGGGAGCGGGTGTTGCGGCGGAGGCCCCGGCGCCAGCAGCCATCTGATCGCCAAACGCAGGGCAGGCTGCGGAGAGGTTCTCTGCGGGCGTCGATGGCGCGTCCTCATCCGTCGCGCGGGCGTCATATTGCTCGCCGATGCCGGTTGCGGCGGGAGCGGCCGGATCACGTTCATCGCTCGCTTGTTCAGCGTCGGCCGCCGCTGCAAGCTCCGGCGGGTCCGTGGATTCCGAGGCGGACTCGAGCCTCGCGCCGTCGCCGCCAGCGCCGTTGCTACCTTCGCCGAGGTCGCCGATTACGACGACGGCGAGGACGACGGCCAGCGCAGCGCTCGCCATACGCATCCCGATGGCGAGTGGGGGCGTGGAAGGCGCCGTGGCGACCGCGCGGCGCCGTTCAAGCATTTGAGGTGTGACGGCGAATGAGCGAGGCGTTTCGAGCTCGGGCAGATCGCGCACGGCGGTTACGGTGGCGCGCAGATCTTCGAGTTCGTGCCGGCATGGCTCGCAGGCGGCGAGATGCGCCTCGAGAGCGGCGGTCTCGACCGGCTTGAGACGGCCGTCGACGCACGGCGAGAGGTTGTTGCGGTGGCGTGCGTGCTTGTTAAGCCAGAACATGGGTCATCTGTCTCCACTAGTCTGACGGAAGCGGGAGGGCAAAAGTTCCCCGCTTTGAAGCAAGGAAGTCCGGAGCCTGGACCGCGCGCGGTTGATCCGCGACTTAACGGTACCCAGCGAGACGCCCATGACCTGCGCGATCTCTGCGTAGCCCAGTCCCTGCACATCGCAGAGGACGACGGCGAGCCGCTGGTCAGACGGCAGCGCGCTCAGCGCCTCCTGGATGGCGCCTCCGAGTTCCGCGGTCTGAGCCCTCTCCTCAAGGGAGGGCCCGGGGTTGGGCACGTCGAGGGTGCGGCCACTCTCGCCATGGGGAACGTCGAGAGAGTGGGCGGGGCGGGCGCGGCGGCGACGCAGCTCATCGTAGCAGGCGTTGACGGCGATGCGGAACAGCCACGCCCGGAAGGCACCACCGCGAAAGCGATGCAGCGCGCGATAGGCGCCGATGAAGGCGTCCTGCGTCGCGTCTTCCGCGGCTTCCGGCGAGTTCAGCATTCGCAGACACAGATTGAAAAGTGGTCGCTGATAGTGTTCGACGAGCAGGTTGAAGGCGTCGAGGTCGCCCTGCGTGCCGCGGGAGACCAGATCTGCTTCGTCGAAGTCTGCGCCCAACGTTACGCTCATGATAGCAGGGGAGACGTGCTCAAACCGGCAACCTACAAACCTGCCAGCGCCGCGAGGCGCCAACGGTGGCGATGAAAACGAAACCCCGGGCAGCTGGATTACGTCTTATCTGGAGAGCGAGAGCGGATATAATGAGAAGGCACGAATGACGATACCTGATAACGACGAACCGAAAGGCGGCGGGGTGGGGGACGGGTCCGAATCGACGCCCCATTTCGATCCGCTGTTGAGCCCCTGGGAGGAACCGCGGGAACCCGCAGCGTCGTTCGCCCTCGACGAGGTGGACGAGGCAGTTGGAGCGATGTTAGGTTCGTACACCCTCGGGCGGAGCGGTGCGGAGGAGGCGCTGTGGTGGGAGCCACCTGCATCGGCGGGGCCGTACACCGCCACGCCGTCGCCGGCGTGGTATCCGGACCGCTTGCAGGAACCCTACGGCGAGCGTCTGACGGAGCTTCAGCGCCGCCTGCAACAGGAAACGATCACCCTGCCGCGGCCGGAGCGCCGCTGGCTGGTCACGGCGCGCGAGGTGGCGGAGACGCTGCTGCTGGCGCTTCTCATTTTCCTAGCCGTGCGCGCCTCCTTCCAGAACTTCAAGGTGGAAGGGCATAGCATGGACCCGAGCCTGGCGGACGGCGAGTATCTCATCGTGAACAAGCTAACGTACGCGCAGATTGACCTGAGCTTCCTCAACTTCCTGCCGTTCTACGATTCAGGAGACGATCCGGTCCATTACCTATGGGGCAAGCCGGATAGGGGCGATGTCATCGTCTTTCGGGCGCCGACCAGCCCCGATCGAGACTTCATCAAGCGAATAATCGGGTTACCGGGGGACACGGTAGAGATCAACGAAACCAACGGCGAGGTGAAGGTCAACGGGACCCCGTTATCCGAGAAGTACATTCAGGGCACTACGGGGTGCTCCTCTCAATCGTGCACGTGGACGGTGCCGCAACCGAACACGTCCGAGTCCCAGCAAACGTGCGGGTCGACTGACTGCTACTTCGTGCTGGGGGACAATCGCCAGAACAGCAGCGATTCGCGGCAGGGGTGGCTGGTGCCGAGGGAGAACATCGTTGGCAAGGCAGTGATCACGTACTGGAACGAAGGTAGCCCGCAGATCCACTTCGCCCCGAACCATTCCGTCGGGATTACGGACGAAGCCTCGGCCGAGCGCTAGATGGGCGGAGGGGACGAGCGCCCGCAGGCCGAACGGTTGTTGCGAGATGCGCGTGCCCTGCTGGAAGGCCACTTTCAGCTGGCGTCTGGAAAGCACTCATCGCTTTACGTAGAGAAGTTCCGCCTCCTGGAGCAACCCCCGCAGACTGAGGCGCTCTGCCGAATGATCGCCGATTGGGCGCGGACGTTGGGCCCACAAGTCGTGGCCGGCCCGACGACGGGCGGCATCGTCGTTAGCTATGAGGTCGCGCGGCTCTTGAGTGTGCGCAGCATCTTTGCGGAGACCGTAGACGGGCAAGCAGGCCGGGCGTTTCAGCGCGGGTTCACGATAGCGCCGAGGGAGCGGACGCTGGTGGTGGATGATGTTCTGACTACGGGAGGCAGCGTGCGCGATGTGCTGGATGCTGTGCGGGCGATGGGCGGCGAGGTCGCCGGCGTGGCAGTGCTCATCGATCGGACCGGCGGCACGACAGATTTCGGGGTACCGTTCTTTGCCTGCTTAACGCTGGACCTGCCTTCGTACGAGCCCGCAGCCTGCATATTGTGCGCGGAAGGTGTGCCGCTCAAGGTTACCTAGGGTATCCTTTTCAGGCTTCCACCAGGCATTTGTTCAGAATGACCGCCGTGTACATTTGTGAGCAGCGCCCGGAAATGGAACCCTAAAGCGATTCCGCTACACGAAACGATGCTCTCCGAACCTGAACTGCGATTCGTCCAGAGGCAGCGCGTGGCGCACCTGGCGACGGCGGATGCGAATGGGCGTCCACATGTGGTGCCGGTTTGCTTCGCGTACGTGGACGGGCGCTTCTACATCGCGATCGATGAGAAGCCGAAGCGGACGCAGCGGCTTAAGCGGCTGAGGAACATCGACGAGAACCCGTCGGTGGCGCTCGTGTTCGACCGCTACGACGACGACTGGTCGTGGTTGGGCTGGGTGATGGTGCAGGGAACGGCGTCCGTCATCGCGCGCGGGCCGGAGCACGAGCGCGCAGTCGGTGCTTTGCGAGAGAGGTACGAGCAGTACCGCTCGATGGACCTGGCGGAGAGGCCGGTGATCAGGGTGGCGGTAGAGAAGGTAGTGAGCTGGGGGGTGTTGTCAGGCTAAACGGGGCGCTCTT
>CAYZLC010000151.1:0-4761 GCA_964479365.1 uncultured Dehalococcoidia bacterium | reverse complement strand
CCGTCCACTGAAATCCGGAAATGATCGACGACGTTGCTTTGGTTGAGCACGGTCAGCGGCACTGTGATCGTAGCGCCCGGCTCCACCGAGAACTGCATGGACTCCAGGAACACGCCCACCCGTCCCAGGCCGGGGCTGGAGTGAATCTGGCTGGTCGTCGCCAGCGAACTGCCGGCCGAGGTCGGGGAGATCACGGGTTGTGCCTGGAGGGGCACGTTGCGCGCGGCGCGTTCCAGGCGGAGATAGAACTCGCCGATGCGCACCGGCTTGTCGGGCGTCCAGCTCTCCGGCATGCCGGGCAGGAGCTTCACGTTTTCGATAAAGGTGCCGTTGGTGCTGTTGAGGTCCGTAAGCCGATAGTCGAGCCCGTCGAACTCGAGGCGGGCGTGCCGACTGGAAACTTTCGGGCTAGTGAGGACGACATCGTTTTCCGGCGCGCGGCCAAGGGTCAGGCCGCCCGGTTTCATGCTCACCGTACGCAGACTGCCATCGCGCCCCAGAATCCGGAGGCGATCCTGCGTCAGATCGGGTGGGACAGATGGAAATTGCTGGAAGACTGACGCGCCGCGCCCCTCGACCAGGCTCTGCTGATATTGCGTGACCAGGCTGACCGCCGCTGCTCCGCTGCGGACGACAGTGCTCGAAACAGCGCCGTGCGCTAGATTTGGCATCATCGCGGCCAGCGCTTCCGCCAGCGCCTTAGCATCCGCGTAACGCTCGTTCGGTTCCTTGGCCAGGGTGCGCAGGATCACGCTCTCCAGCTCGGCGGGCAGATCGGGCTTGAGCGAGCGCGGCGCCGGCGGCGGTTCTTGCAGATGGTAGCGCACCGCATCCGTGATGGTCTTAATGGGAAACGGTAGTTGCCCCACGGCCAGCTCGAAAAGCAGGATGCCCAGCGAATACACGTCGCTGCGCGCGTCGGTCTCGCGGCCCATCAACTGCTCGGGCGACATGTAGGCCGGCGTGCCCATGGAGGTGCCCGTTTGCGTCTTCATACCGCCCTCGGCCAGCTTGGCCAGGCCCAGGTCGGTGACGACCGGGCGATAGGGCAGGTCGTCCACCGGCTCGGTCTTGAGCATGATGTTTTCGGGCTTGATGTCCCGGTGCAAAACGCCCTGATGGTGCGCGTAATCCAGCGCCAGGCTCACCTGCCGGATCAGCTGGGCGACCTCGCTCAACAAGATGCCTTGCTCCTTGGCGCGCAGGTCGCCGAGCATCTTGCGCATGTTCGGCCCGACGATGAACTCCATGACGATGTAGAGCAGATCGGGCCGCTGGCCGAAGTCGAAGACCTTGACGATGCCGGGGTGATCCAACTTGGCGGCCACCCGCGCCTCCTGCAGGAAGCGTTCTTTGAACACCTCCTGCCGGGCGTACTGCTCGTGCATCACCTTGATGGCCGCCTCCCGTTGCAGGACGGGGTCAAAGGCCCGGTATACGGCCCCCATCCCGCCCTCGCCTAACAAGGCGACGATTTGATAGCGATCCAGCGTTTGTCCGACGAGAGCGTTCACGGTGAACTCCGATGCGAGAGTTGATGCACTTACTCCAACGCCTGCCCGACGTGGCGGGCGAATTGGAGCGCCTCGGGCAGAGTGATCCACTGGCGCGCGTCGCGCATGGCTTTGAACAACCGCCCGGACGTTAGGATACGCCTACGGTGTCGGTGTCGGTGTCGGCGTTGGTGTCGGTGTCCCTGATTGCCTCACAAAATACTCGATGTAGCTGCGGTCAGCACGGCCCGAGTTGTCAGTATAATGCACGTACCCAGACACCTCCAACAGGTCGCTGGTGGTGAGCTTGATCGTCTGAGATTCTACCTTGAACGAGAAATTCCAGACGATGTTCAAGACCCCGTCGTCAGCGTCTGCGGCGGTGGTTGTGGTCTCGCCCCAATCGCAGTCGGTGGGGACACAAGAGCCCCACATATGCACGTAGAGAGTGTTCCCGCTCACACGGAAAGAGGCGTGGGTGATGTCGGGTGCGCTCGTGTTTTGATTCGGCCAGTTGCCGATAAATTTCAGGGCTGGCAGCGATGTGGGAGTCGGCGTTGCAGTATAGGTGCTGGTGGGGGTTGGCGTGGCGGTAGGCGTAGTAGACTGTGTGACGCTGGGAGTTGTGGTGGGCGAAGCCGTGGGCGTGGCGGTTGCTGAGGCAGTGCTTGTGGGATTGAGTGTTGGCGTAACGGTCGTACTCGCTGGGACTTCGGGTGTTGGCGTCTCCGACGCCACGAGAGGCGGCACGCCGGTTCCTTGCGGCGTTTCTGGGGTCGGCGTGGCGGCGGGGCTGGTGATCGTGGGGAGCACCGGAGATGGCGATGCAATTTGTGTGCCAGTGATCTGCGCCACGACCGGCGGCGTAGCGGTGGCTGCTGGGAAGAACGAGTTGTAACCGATCACGGCGGCGACGACCAGGCCGGCGGCGGCCAGCAGTGCGGGCGGAACCCAGGGCGGGATCAGGCCGCGGCTCACGACCTCGCCGGGATGCATCTGCGGCGGCGCGCCGGGCGCGTTCACTTGCGCGGTGAAGGGGCGCGTTTGTTCCCCGCCGATCCAGCGGCGGCGCTTGGGCTGGACTCGGAAAGCCGCGCTGGCCGATTGTCCTTCCGCCACCTTCAACTGGGCCGTGGGCGGCGTGAAGGCCATCTCGTCCGCCTTGTCCTGCCACTTCAAGTCGTAGTTGACGGCGGTGTTGCCCTTGTTTTCAATCGTGATCTGCACGGGCCGCCCGGCCTGCACCTTCTGCGGGCGCATCTCGCTGGCGAAGTTCGCGTACGCGCCGACGGTGAGCGTGACTTTGACTTCGGCCACCTGATCGGCGGCATCCTGGCTGGCGACGCGGATTTTGAACGGATGCCGCCCGGCCCGCGTCTGCGGCGCGCGCGGCGGCTGGAGGACCAGCGTCACCGGTTGTTGCGCGCCCGGCATCAGTTGGAGCGGGGCGGGCAGGTTGGGCATCCAGGCGGCGGGCAGACCGTCCACTGAAATCCGGAAATGATCGACGACGTTGCTTTGGTTGAGCACGGTCAATGGCACTGTGATCGTAGCGCCCGGCTCCACCGAGAACTGGCTGTTCTCCACGAAGACGCCCACCCGCCCGAGGCCGGGGCTGGAATACACGCGGCTGGTGTCGATCCGCGACTGCGAGGCCGAGCTGTCAGCCGACGTGGACGCGCCAATCGTTGGGGGCTGGGCTGGCGCGGCCGGCCCACTCCGTTCCAGGCGCAGATAGAATTCGCCGATTCGCAAGGGCTGATCGGGCGTCCACCGCTCCGGCACGCCGGGTAGCAGTTTGAGGTTGCCCAGGTAGGTACCATTGGTGCTGTTCAGGTCGTGGACGCGGTAGTTCTGCCCGTCGAAGTCAATGCGCGCGTGATGCCCAGAGACCTTCGGGCTATTGAGCACGATGTCGTTGTCCGGCAGACGCCCGATCGTCAGCCCGGTCGGTTTCATCGCAACGGGGTAAGCGCTGCCATCCCGCTGTAGCACCTGCACCCGGTCTTGGCTGAGATCAGCCGGGATGGAGGGAAACGCCTGGAAGATGGACGCGCCGCGCTCTTCGACCAGGCTCTGCTGGTAGTGCGTGATCAGGCTCACCGCCGGTTGCAGCCCGCCCGGCGTGGTGGAGATGTTCGGGACGCCGGGTAATGCTGCGTGTAATGCGTCGGCCAGCGCCTGGGCATCCGGGTAGCGGGCGGCCGGCTCCCTGGCCAGCGCGCGCAGGATGATCTGCTCCACCTGATCCGGCACCTCCGGCTTGAGCGAGCGCGGCGCGGGCGGTGGCTCCGGCGTTTGAAGGTGGACGCGGATTGCATCCGTGATCGTTTTGATCGGGAAGGGCAATTGCCCGACGCACAGTTCGTAGAGCAGGACACCCAGCGCGTACACGTCACTGCGCGCGTCGGTGTCCCGGCCCATCAGTTGCTCGGGGGCCATGTAGGCGGGCGTGCCCATAGCAACGCCCGCCTGGGTCTTGAGGCTGCCTTCGGCGAGCTTGGCCAGGCCCAGGTCGGTGATGACCGGGCGGTAGGGCAGGTCGTCCGCCGGCTCGGTCTTGAGCATGATGTTGTCAGGCTTGAGGTCGCGGTGCAGGATGCCCTGGTGATGAGCGTAGTCCAGCGCGAGCGCGACCTGTCGCACCAACTTCACCGCCTCGCTCAGCCGCATGCCCTGGTTAGCAACGCGCAGGTCACGGAGCATCTTGCGGAGGTTTGGCCCCGCGATGAACTCCATCACGATATACAGTAGGTCGGGCCGCTGGCTGAAGTCGTAGACGCTGACGATGCCGGGGTGATCCAGCTTGGCGGCGACGCGGGCCTCTTGCAGGAAGCGTTCTTTGAATACCTCCTGCCGGGCGTACTGCTCGTGCATGACCTTGATGGCGACATCGCGCGCCAACAACGGGTCATGCCCCTTGTAGACCGCGCCCATGCCGCCCTCGCCGAGCAGGGCGACAATCTGGTAACGGTCAAGCGTTTGGCCGACTAAGGAGTCCATAGGTACAGCGTGCTTCCCTTACATTTTTTGTCAGGCCCAATTAGCATGGATGATGATGGAAATGTTAGCGGTGGGCGATAAGGGTGGCAATGCTTGGGGGGATTATCGTTTAGAAGTTGTTGGAGGGTAGCGTCGTAGCCCTTATACACTGCTTCCATGCTGCCCTCACCGAGTAAGGTGACGATGTGGTCGCGGTCCAGCGTTTGGCTGGCTAGTGAGTTGGGGCCTAACTTTTGCAATGAATTCATTTTCAGGCTAGACTGCG
>CAYZLC010000150.1:0-4779 GCA_964479365.1 uncultured Dehalococcoidia bacterium | reverse complement strand
CGCGCCGTTGCCGGTGCTCTCCCGTACCTTGACCACGGTACCGCCCGGATCGACTAAGAAGAGCAACACGCGTGAGCCGTCGGCGCAGAGCGCGACACTTGGCGTTGGCGGCTGATGCGTGGAGGTCCGTCGATGTCCCCTTCGTGGCGGCTCGGCACAGGGCATTTCGTTTTTGCGTTTTCGGAGTTTTTGGGTACGTGTTAATTCTAGAATTATGATGCCCGTATAGCGGCACGCCTACAGCACGTCTTTGCGTTTTTGCGTAATCATGGTTGCGGCGAGCATACCGATGCTGAAGGCTGCCAGCACGACCCAGGGCGCCCACGATGCCCCATCGAACTCGTGTCTATAGGGGTCGGCAAGGCTCGGCGGGAACTGGGCGGCAAAGCGGTCCCCAAGGTCACTCAAGCTTCCGGTCAACTGCAGTGCCCATTTGCTGATCATTACCTGCGAGAGCGCCCTCGCCGGCGGAAGCATCCGGTCGAGCGGCACGAGCGCCCCGGCGAAGATGAGTTGCGGAATAAGGAGGACAGGCACGACGGCCATGGCCCGATCTGAGTTCGCCGAGACAGCCGAAACGAGCAAGCCCATGCACATCCCGGCGAGTTCCGTCAAGAAAATTGCAGCCAACAATGTGAGAAAGAGACTCCAGTCAGAGCCGGGAAGATCCATGCGGGTGGCGAAGATGCCTACAAGAACCGCAGCTTGAAAGAAACAAAGAAGAGACAGGACAAGCACTTTTGACATCACGTACGGAAAGATATCCAGGTTGACCAGACGCTCCCGGGCATAGATTGCCGCCTCTTTGGTGATCTCGCGGGCGGCGTTGGAAGCGCCCAGGAATATCGCGGCCGCTGTGATGACATGAAGTGACATGACGGCGCGCAGCGCATCGCCACCTTCAGCAGCCGTCGGCGCAAAGATGCTGCCGCCGAACAGAATCCAGAGCGCCACGCCAATAGCCGGCGCCTGGAAGAGTAGCAGTGAAAGGTTGGCTAGATCCCGCCGCAGCACCTCAGCATAGCGGACCGTTAGCCAGAACAACTGGCGTGGCCAGCTGGTGGTTCGCTGATCCTTTGGTGGCTCGCGTTCCTGCTTGAGGCCCGTTTCTGATTCGATGTCTGGTCGCGCGCCGTCGGCCGGACCGGAACTGAGGCGCTCGCTCACGTTCACTCGATAAGCTGAAGAATCGAGGAAGGTGGCGGCCCAGCGCTGGCAGTCTTCGGGTGTCTCGAGCAGGGCGTATATGTCGCCGAAGTTTTGAACCCGGAAATGACGCAGCGCCTCGGCCGGCGATCCGTAGAAGACGAGATAGCCACCGGGCGCCATCCAGACGATCTTGTCGCACATTCTCAGGCTCTGCGTGACGTGAGTGGACATAAGCACCGTGGTCCCGTCCTCCGCCAGTTGCCGGAACAGCGCCATGAACCGCCCTTCAAGTGCTGGGTCAAGCCCAGAGGTCGGCTCGTCCAGGTAGATGGCGCGCGGACGTGCTAAAAGCTCCAGCGCCACGCTCACACGTTTTCGCTGGCCGCCGCTCAGCCGCCGCACCTCGACTTGACGGCGATCGGAGAGGCCCGTGGCCGCGAGTACTCCGTCAATTCGCTCGCTGATCTCCTGAGATGTGGTGTCCCTGGGCAGCCGAAGCTTCGCCGCGTAGTAGAGTGTCCGCTCTACGGTAAGCTCCCCATGCACGATATCGTCCTGAGGCACATAACCCAGGACGGAGCGGAACAATAAGGGGTTCTCGTAGATGTTGACGCCGTTGTACAGGACGGAACCGCTGGTCGCGGGTGAGAATCCGTTGAGTGCGTGCAAGAGCGACGTTTTTCCGGCTCCGCTGCCGCCCACAACCGCGACGAACTCTCCCGGGTAGATGCTCAGAGAGACCTGGTTCAGGATTCGCCGTCCGCCTTTCACGGTCTTTGTGAGGTTGACCGCGTCGATCCCCACACCGCCGCGGCCGGAGAAACCTCTGACGTTGAAACCATCGAGGAACACCTTGTTCGTCCCGATGAGGATCTCGTCACCGTCCTTGAGTTCAGCCACCTTGATTCGTTGGTGGTTCACATAAGTGCCGGCGTCGGTGTTCTCGTCGTATATGACCCAGCGACCTTCTACGTTCCTCATACGAGCGTGCACACCGGCAACTTGCGGGTCCTTGATCACGACGTCGTTTTCCGGCAGGCGGCCAATCGTAATCTCGTCGCGCTCCGCCGTCAGCGTCACAAACGTGAACGCTTCGTTCTCAAAGCGCCGCACATTGCCGTGGCTTACGCGTTCCCCCAGGACGCGGCTGATGGCCAGACTGATTGCCGGATTCTCCTCCACTATGCGATCGAAGTCCGCCTTGTTCAGGCCCAACAAGGTCGCATCCGTGCTGGCGATCACTCCCGCAGAGCGGGGATCGCCTGTGATAAGCGCTGTCTCGCCGAAGAATTCGCCGGGCCCTAGATGAGCGAAGACCACCTTCTCGCTTGTTACATCTGAGACTGCGCGCAGATGGCCAGAGGCGACGATGTACATGTCGCTTCCCGCGTCGCCGGGGCTGAACACAACGTCGCCCGCTTTTACTTCAACTCTCCGCAGGCGAGATGCGATTCGCTCGATCGCCTCCTCGGAACAGCCGGCGAATATTGGGATGTTTCGAACCTGGTCTACCGTGGCCGTATCGGCAGTCGTCATACGGCTTCCTCAACGTTTGCACGGCGGCCAAGCAGCCGCTCGATCTCAGGTAGCTTCTCACGGGCAGCCTGTTCGCCCAGCGCAGCAATTTCGCGACCGCGATGGCTGAAGTCGCTCCAACGCACGCGGCCGAGGTTTGGCGCTATGGTGATGTCCGCAGTAGCGGCGCTGCGGAGCGTAACCTCCTCCTGCATGATCTCGTTCGATCGCCAGAGCGTCTCCACAAGATTCAGCATCGGTTGCTTTGTGGCCGAGGATCCGGAGGGTGCCGACGAGCCAGCGTTTTCGTGACCGAGCGCGGCCGGACTCATCAGGTCCACTGCTATCACAATGTCGGCGCCGAGGTCACGCACGGTCTGGCTCGGTACCGGATTGACAAGCCCGCCGTCTACGAGGTGCCTCCGAAACACCTTCGCAGCCGGAAAGATGCCGGGGACTGAAGTACTGGCCTGGACGGCCTTCCAGACGAGTCCTTTACGGATCACTACCTCACGCCCGGTCCTAATGTCGGTGGCGACTGCCGCGAAGGGGATATCCAGATCGCGAAAGCGCACGTTCGCGCCGGGCGCGCGCAGCAACTCCGTGAGGCCTGAGTCACTCCAGATGGAGCGCAGCGGCAACGTCCACCTCTTGAGTTTCTGATCAGCTCCGTGCATCGTCCTATGGATGTCGCGTAGCGCCATCCCTCCGGCACGCATCGCGCCGACGACAGCGCCGATGCTGCAGCCTGCAATGTAGTCAATCGGGATCTGTTGCTCCTCAAACAGCTTAAGCACGCCGATGTGGGCAAACCCCTTGGCGGCCCCGGCTCATAACGCCAGACCCACCTGCGTCTTGCTGATCTGGCGCACAAGCCGGTCCACGCTGGTACGGACGGCGGGATCCAGGTGGTCCAAATCAGCCTGTTTCGACAGTGCCATTGCCTTGAGCATCTCATTGCTAACGGGCAGCCGCACAACCGGCTTGCGCAGGCTGAGCTCGATCTCCCCGATGAGGTGAGACGCATCCCCAGAGCTGGTGAGAACAGCGACGTCGAGCTTGCCGGCTGCCTCCTGGATTTGCACCAGGTTGACCAGCCACGACGGGATGACACCACCGCGGGGATCAGTGAGAACGGCTGACACGGCGTTAGCGCGCCCCACTAACGCTGAGCCCTGTCCTCCGCCGCCGGGGCGTAGCAGAAGCAGAACGAAATCATAGACTGCCTGCAGAGATTCGAGGACCGAAACAATCTCGTCTTCCGTTAGCTCGCCATGCTCTTCATCGTTCAAATTAGCGATGCGGGCTCTCGGTGACCCGTTCGACACGTCGATGTCCGCGCGGTGATGTCTGAGCAGTCCTTTCTGCCTGGACAGCTTGCCAATCGACGGCGAAAGCTGAGCAGGGGTCAGCTGCGAGATTGGGCACGCCGTCGTGCCTCTGGCGTCGATCAGTAAAGTGCGCTTTCCCGTCTCGCGCGCGAGCGATTCTGCGATCACCAGCGCGAGCGCAGATGACTGGTCGTCAGGGCAATCGAGAAGCAGGGCGATGGTATTTGCATACGACCGCATCGACAGATTTCTGCGCATTAGCCGCTGGCTAAGTATGCGGCTGAGGTTTCGCCAGACGGTGGGATAGCGCTCCACGAATTCTGTGAACTCGGCCGTATCGAGAAGCCACGCCTGGGTGTCGCTTATCGCTTTGACGGTGGCGGAGCAGGGCTCGCCTGTCAACAGCGCCATCTCGCCAACACACTCGCCTTTGCCTATCGTGGCGACCTCCCGCTCAGCGCCGGACTCGCTCGGGACCAGGGCCGCTACGAGGCCGGACCTGATCACGTAGAGGCCCGGCGGGTCATGACCGCAGTGCAGAAGGCTTTCACCCGGGGTGTGCGACTCCAGCCGCATCTTCTTTCGAAGGAAGGTCAGTTCCTCGTCCGAGAGGCCCTGGAAGATGGGGGCATCCTCAAGTTCGAATGTGATATCGCTCAATTTGCCCTCTATGGAACGGGGCGATCGCGGCGCAGTTTAAGCAACCGGCCCGCAGATACGGTTGGGACGTGATATTGCGTGACCAGAGGCTAGCACCGGCCAAATCGATTGTCAATCGAATGTG